>JADFOM010000204.1 GCA_022562835.1 Acidobacteriota bacterium
GGGCTCCATGCCCGAGCTGTACCTGCTGATCATCTTCAGCGCCGTGTTCGCGCCCAGCGTGTCGCTGCTGCTGGTGCTGCTGTCGCTGTTTGGCTGGATGGGGCTGTCCGACTACGTGCGCGCCGAGTTCCTGCGCAACCGCCAGCTCGACTACGTGAAGTCGGCCCGCGCGCTGGGCGTGGGCAATGCGCAGATCATCTGGCGCCACATCCTGCCCAACAGCCTGACGCCGGTGGTGACCTTCCTGCCGTTCCGCATGAGCGCGGCCATCCTGGCGCTGACCTCGCTCGACTTTCTGGGTCTCGGCGTTCCGCCCGGCACGCCCACCCTGGGTGAGTTGCTGAGCCAAGGCAAGAACAGCATCGACGCGGTGGCTGTAGATGGCATTCAGCTTAAAGCCAAAGCACGCGTTACCGTTCGAACGAACATCGGCCAACTCATCGGTGGAGCTACGGAGGAGACCATCATCGCTCGCGTCGGTGAGTCGTCCACCGCGTCGAAGTTGCGCTTGTGTATCGGAGACTCGAATCCCATCCCGGTGTTGACGATGACCCGACCGTCGTCGGTGCGGATCATGTACGAGTGGCTCAGACCGGTCGACACCCAGATCCGGTCGTGGACCTGGCGTGCCTCGGCCATGGCGGCTGGCTGCATTGAGAAGGCGCCCGGACGCCACTGGTGCAAAGGCACGTCTGTGCGTGGCGTCCACCAGTCCTCGTGTTGGTCAGACATCGGCTCCTCTTCGTTGCTCGCCTCGCTCGCTGACCAGCCCTCAGATGTTCGTGGTCGGGGCGATGACGCGTTCGCCGAACTCGGCGAGCGACTCTTCGGTGTTCTCGAGGAACATGAATGCGGGGACGATGATGCGATCGATGCCCTTTGCTCGGGCCTCCTCCGCTCCGCCGACCGGGTCGTCACCGTAGATGCCCGTCGCTTCTCCGCTCGACACGACGATGTCGTCTACGTTTCGCCCGTGCTCTTGCGCGGACTCTGCCATGACCGTCAATAGATCAGCGAGATCGCCTTTGGCGGGGAAGAACCCGTCGCCCAATCGCCCCGCTCGCCGCGCAGCTGCCTTGGAGTGGCCGCCGACGACGATAGGCACGGAGCCTTGAGCGGGTTTCGGGTTGCTCGATACGTTCTGGAAGTTCATGAACTCACCAGAAAAGTTGATGTTGTCGCCAGACCACAGCGCGCGCATGACCTCGACGTACTCGTCGGTGCGAGCCGCGCGGCCTTCCCATCGAATGCCCAAAGCGTCGAATTCCTCCTCGAGCCAGCCGACCCCAATGCCGAGCTCGAGGCGACCTCCGGTGAACGAGTCGATCGTGCCGAGCACCTTGGCGAGCACGACCGGGTTTCGTTCGGGCAGAATCAAGATCCCCGTGCCGAGGCGGATTTTCTCGGTAGCTGCACCTAGCCAGGTGAGCCAGACCAGTGGGTCTGGCAGTGGGGTGTCGGTGGCCATCATCATCTTGCCGCTGTCGTCGTAGGGATACTTCGACTCGTATGCCTCGGGGTAGATCACGTGCTCGACGGTCCAGACCGACTCGAAGCCTGCTGCTTCGGCGGCCTGACCCAACATCGCTGCGCCCTCGCCACTGGCGAACGTCATCGTATTGGCGAACGCAAGTCCGTAATCCATCGCTACATCTCCCGGTCGGTTTGTCGTCTAGGTCTAGCGCAGCGCGACACCTCGTTGCGAACGGCAACACGCCACTAAGATCCGAAAAGTTGTAATCACCGAGGGGGAAGTCGTGAACAAGCCGACGATCGAGGACTACTACACGGAGGACCGGACGTTCCCGCCATCGGCGGAGTTCGTCGCTGGCGCGCTCGTAGCGGATCGGTCGCTCTACGACGAGGCCGCCGCCGACTACGAAGCGTTCTGGGCCCGCCAAGCGCGCGACCTATTGAGCTGGGACCGCGACTTTTCAGAAGTGCTCGACTGGGACCTGCCGTACGCACGTTGGTTCGCAGACGGACAACTCAACGTGTCGTACAACTGCCTCGACCGCCATGTCGAGGCAGGCAAGGGCGACAGGATCGCCTACCACTGGGAGGGCGAGCCCGGCGACACTCGCTCGATGACTTACGCCGAACTGTTGACCGAGGTCTGCAAGTTCGCCAACGTCATGTCAGGTCTCGGTCTGGTCAAGGGTGACAGGGTTGCCATCTACATGCCGATGATCCTCGAGCTGCCGATCGCCATGCTGGCCTGCACGCGAATCGGAGTCGCACATAGTGTGATTTTCGGTGGCTTCTCACCAGATGCGATCACGGATCGATGCGAGGACGCGGATGCTCGCTTGATCGTCACAGCGGATGCCGGCTACCGGCGCGGCGCGCCCGGTCCGCTCAAGCCGAGTGTGGACGTAGCCCTCGCCGATGGCGCGCCCAGCGTGGAACACGTCGTGGTGGTGAACCGGTGCGACACCGATGTCGAAATGACTCCTGATCGAGATCTTTGGTGGCACGAGGTCATGGAGAATGTTTCGTCGGAGTGTCCCGCCGAGCCGATGGACGCCGAACAACTGCTCTACCTGCTCTACACGTCGGGCACGACGGCCAAACCTAAGGGCATCATGCACACCACCGGTGGCTATCTCACGCAAGTCGCATTTACTCACAAGTATGTGTTCGATCTCGATGCTGAGAACGACATCTACTGGTGCGCTGCCGATTGTGGCTGGGTGACGGGTCACAGCTACATCGTCTACGGGCCCTTGACCAATGGCTGTACCGGCATTATGTACGAGGGCACACCCGATACGCCACGCCCCGAGTTCCGAACCGGGGACCGTGCGGACTGGCCGAAGGACCGGCTCTGGGACATCGTCGAGCGCTACGGCGTGACACAGCTGTATACCGCGCCGACCGCTATTCGAACGTTCATGAAATGGGGTGCCGAGGAGGTCGACCGCCACGACCTGTCCTCGCTGCGAGTTCTAGGCACGGTCGGTGAGCCGATCAATCCCGAAGCATGGATGTGGTACCACACCAACATCGGCAAGGAGAGTTGCCCGATTGTCGACACGTGGTGGCAGACCGAAACTGGCAGCCACATGATCACTCCGTTACCGGGGGTGACGACCACGAAGCCAGGTTCGGCAACACATCCGATACCCGGTGTGTTTGCTGAGGTCGTCGACAACGAGGGCAACCGGGTCGATGAAGGGGGCGGGTACCTGACGATCACGCATCCTTGGCCAGCGATGCTGCGAGGAATATGGGGTGACCCGCAGCGCTACGTCGACACTTACTGGTCACGATTTGAGGGTCGCTACTTCGCGGGGGACGGCGCGAAGATCGACGCCGATGGGTATCTCTGGCTGCTCGGGCGGGTCGACGACGTCATGAACGTATCGGGTCATCGGATCTCGACTACAGAGGTAGAATCTGCGTTGGTCGATCATCCCGGCGTCGCCGAAGCAGCGGTCGTCGGTGCTGCCGATGACACGACCGGTCAAGCGATCATCGGATACGTGATCCTGCGGGGCACCCACCAGGCGAGCGACGAATTGGGCGAGGAGATACGCCAGCACGTCGCTACGAAGTTGGGTGCGATCGCGCGTCCCAAGACCGTTGTGCTGGTGCCGGATCTGCCCAAGACCAGATCGGGCAAGATCATGCGCCGATTGCTCCAGGACGTAGCGGAGGGTCGCAATCTCGGTGACACGACGACCCTCGCCGATCCGGCCGTAGTCGCCGAGATCCAGTCACGCGCGGCGGATTCGTCCGATGAGTGAGATGGATCGTTAGCTGCCGATTCTAGGTGCTGGAGCGACGGTAGAATGGAGTCACGACGCTTGAGGAGGAGTCGCAGAAATGAAAAATACTTTCAAGACCTTCACGCTTCTCGCTCTGCTTGGCGGGCTCTTCATCGTCGTCGGTGGCGCGATCTTCGGGCGGCAAGGCCTGATCATCGGGCTGGTCCTCGGACTGGTCATGGTCGGAGGTTCCTACTGGTTCTCGGACAAGTTGGCCATCAAATCGGCCAAAGCGGTGCCCGTCACGCGTGAACAGGCACCCCGGTACTACGAGATCATGGAGAACCTCACCAACCGCGCCCAGATGCCGATGCCCAAGCTGCACATCACGCCGGCACAACAGCCGAATGCGTTTGCAACGGGGCGAAATCCGGACCATGCCGCTGTCGCTGTAACCCAGGGTCTTCTCGACTCGATGACGTGGGATCAGATCGGCGGTGTGCTGGCTCATGAACTCGCACATGTACGCAATCGCGACATCCTCATTGGCAGCGTTGCCGCCGCCATCGGAATGGCGATCACCTTTGTCGCACGCATGGCGATGTTCAGTGCGATGTTCGGTGGTCGAGGTCGTCGCGGCGGCAGTGCGCTGGGCACTATCGCCTTTGCCTTGTTGGCGCCGCTTGCCGCCGCCGTAATCCAGGCGGCAGTGAGTCGCAGTCGCGAGTTCGAAGCTGATGCCGTACTCGTCCATCAGAAACGCAATGTTCTCGGAGTACAACTCGCCGAGTCTAGAGCTATTGAGGTGGTAGGCGATCTTGAGCAGGCCTTGCTTTTCCAGTTTGCTCGTTCGGTATCCGTCCACCCAGAATGCCCCTATGACGCAGGTGCTACCGTCAAGGATCGCTTCGAAATCTTCATCGCCAATCGCGTACTGGCCATTGTCACCGCGCGAGATACGACGTACCGCGTCCATCTCGAAGTAATTACCGAAAAGACCGCAGTCTTCCTCGATAATTCGGGTCACTCGCGCTTCTTGTTCTTTATTCATCTCGATTTCTCCGTTGTGGTGCAATCCACAACTCGTGTTAGTCAGTTGGATTTACTTCATTCGCGCCGCCGATTTCTTCGTCAGCGTGAACTTGGAGATGTCCTTCAGGTACTCAATGATTGCGAATTGCCGCTTCTTCTTCGATGAGTAACTGTCGTTATGGCTCTGGATGGTACTGAGTTCGCCGCGTGTAAGGCCATATGCTCTCGACAGGGCATCCGAAAGCTTACGGATGCGAAAGCTGTGGATTCCTGTACCGGAGTTGTACGGTCGGCCAACGTGCGGGTAGTCAATGCCCGCGGCTTTAGCGAGACCTCCGATCGCACAGGTTCCCGCGCTGGTTTCGTACATGTTCCGTATGTCGCAATCGTCGAGGATTGCGGTAACGGCCTTGTTGAACTGTCGCTGTTTCATGGTTTTCCCTTCCATGTTTGAGAGTGGCGGACACGGGCTGTTTAGTTCACTGCCACCTCCATGTTAAG
>JADFOM010000205.1 GCA_022562835.1 Acidobacteriota bacterium
GAGCTTCTTGGGCGGTCGATTCGCCCACACCGTCTGCAGTGTCGGACGTTTGGTCTTCAGCTTCAGTGGTGCTGGAGGCTGCGGCGTCGGTGTCAGACGTATCAGGGGTTTGGTCTTCAGCTTGGCTCGTGCTCGAGGCAGGGTCCGCGGCGTCGTCGTCATCGGAACCGCAACCAGCCAATAGAAAGGCAACGGCAATTGTTAAGAACAGGAACCTTCGCATCTTGTTTTCCTTCGTTGCGTGCCGGGCGCCAGAAGAAGTACTGCGGTGCTCAACCGGCCCCCAGGCTCACGCTGCACCCCACGGTCTCCAATCCAACGTCTTCTAACGGTAGTTAGGCGGGGTTTCGGCCGCAATTTCAGCTCAGGACGATTCATTGCGGTCCCCGAGCGCGGAATCGATTTGGTCTAAAGGTGCTGTGCGCTCGGTGTCTGACACGTTGGTCTGACACGTAGGTCTGCAAGCAGACCGACATCCCTAGAGTTAAGCGGGTGCAAAGTTCGGTGATACATGCAACCGGTCTGGTCAAACGCTTCGGCGACGTGACTGCGCTCGATCACCTCGACCTCTCGGTGCCCGAGGGAACGATTCTGGGACTGTTGGGACCGAACGGTGCAGGCAAGACGACGGCGGTGTCGATCCTGACCACCCTGCTCCTACCGACCGAGGGTTCCGCCACCATCGCCGGTGTGGACCTGTTGAGTAGCCCTGCTGAGGTTCGTCGTCACATCGGCCTGTCCGGCCAATTCGCGGCGGTCGATGAGATCCTCACCGGATTCGAGAACCTCGACATGATCGGGCGGTTGTACAGACTCGGCCGTTCCGCCTCGCGTGAGCGTGCCCGCGAGCTGCTCGACTGGTTCGACCTCGACGAGGCGGCTGACCGTCCCGTGAAGACCTACTCGGGTGGCATGCGACGTCGACTCGACCTCGCGGGAGCGATCGTCGCCGAGCCGCCGGTGTTATTCCTCGACGAGCCAACAACGGGCCTCGATCCTCGAAGCCGAATCGGGTTATGGGACGTCATCCGTGATCTGGTGAGCCGCGGCACGACGTTGTTGTTGACGACGCAGTACATGGAGGAAGCCGAACAGCTCGCCGATGACATCGTCGTCATCGACCACGGACGCGAAATCGCCCACGGCACGGCTGACTCGCTCAAGGCCGAGATCGGTGGCGAACGGATCGAGATCGCCGTGTGTGACACCGCTGATGTCGACGCCGCCCGGGCGATTCTCGCAACTGTGGGCGTCGGAGAAGTCGAATACAACCCTGCGACGAACAAGCTGCTGGTGCCGGTCACCGGCGGCGCCGGTACATTCGCCAAGGTCCTCGGGTCACTCAACAGCGCTGGCATTGAACTGCGCGATGTCGGCTTGCGAAGGCCAACGCTCGACGACGTATTCCTCACGCTGACCGGTCACGGCACCAACGACAGCGGCGCCGACCAAACTAGCGCTGAGCAGGGCGATGCCGGCACCGACCAAAAGGTCTCGCCATGAGCGAGATCCAGTACATGTTCGCCGACACGTTTGTGATCGCGAAGCGGAACATCATCAAGATCAAGCGCGTGCCCGATGTGCTCGTGTTCGTGCTGCTGTCGCCGATCATGTTCGTTCTGCTGTTCGGTTACGTCTTCGGCAACTCCGTCGATGTCCCCGGTGACAACTACCGCTCGTTTCTGATGGCCGGCATCTTCGCCCAGACCGTGCTGTTCGGTGCCACGTTCACCGGTGCCGGTATCGCGGAGGACATGCAGAAGGGAATCATCGATCGTTTTCGAGCCCTTCCCATGTCGCGCTCCGCGGTTCTGACCGGCCGTACGTTGAGCGATGTCGTCTATAACACACTGTCGATCCTCATCATGGCGATCACCGGGCTAATCGTCGGCTGGCGGATCGAAGGTTCGATACTCGAAGCGCTCGCCGCCGTCCTGCTGCTGCTGGTTTTCGCCTACGCGTTTTCGTGGGTCATGGCATACCTCGCGTTGCTCGTCCCGAGTCCCGAAGTCATCAACAATGCTTCATTTATGGTGATCTTCCCGCTGACGTTCATTGCCAACACCTTCGTGCCGGCCGAGAGCCTGCCCGAGCCGCTCAAGACATTCGCAGAGTGGAATCCCGTCTCGACGGTCACCCAAGCCACGCGTGAGCTTTTCGGTAACATTCCGCCCGGCGCGCCGGAACCCGACGCGTGGTCCCTGCAGAACCCGGTGCTCTACACAATGTTTTGGGTCGTCGCCACCGTCGCGGTGTTCGCACCCCTTGCCATCGGGCGGTACACGAGATTCAACCGCCGCTGAGCAGATCGTTTTTCGAGTCGGGCGCCATGTCTGTGCGCGATGAGGTCGGTGCGAGATGACGCTCCGTCAGGTGGCGGCCACCACCTGAGTTCGCCGGGACAGAGCGACAGCGATCGAACTACCGAGCAGCGCCAAAAAGAACAATGTGACCGCACTTAGCGCCATCGTCGCACCCGCTGCGGTCCCGTGATGAAAACTGATGAGAAGTCCGACGACGACGGCCAACGAACCGACCCCTACCGCCAGGGTCATGATCATCGGAACGCTTCGCACGATCAGTGCTGCGGTCGCAGGTGGCGCGATGAGGAACGCGAACACCAACAGGCTTCCGACCGTTTCAAACGACGCGACGATCGAGATTACGAGCAACACGAGCAATCCGATGTGAGCGAGGCGCGGCGCCAGTCCGAGGAGTCGAGCCTGTGTTTCGTCGAAGGTCAACACTAGGAACGCCCGGTAGAACACGATGACCCCGACGAGCGAAATCGCGGCCGCGAGGCCCTGTCTCACGAGGTCGCCGTCGTCCACTCCCGTGATCGAACCGAACAGAAAACTGTTGAGGTCTCCTGCATAGGAGCCGGAGTGACTCGACATAATGACG
Source organism: Acidobacteriota bacterium (assembly GCA_022562835.1). Classification (GTDB taxonomy): domain Bacteria; phylum Actinomycetota; class Acidimicrobiia; order Acidimicrobiales; family SHLQ01; genus JADFOM01. The sequence goes on from JADFOM010000205.1 coordinate 2,905, forward strand.
ACACCTAGAGCCAGGAAACCGACGAACAATATGCCGGTCGCAGTGTCCTCGGGCAACGGTGAATAGGTGTGGATCAGGTTGATGCCGCCGACCATCGCCAGTGCTGCGACGAACGCGCCCAACATGATGTTGCCGTCGATCACAAACGCCACCGCAATGCCCGGTAATACGCCGTGCGCCAACGCATCGCCGAGAAAGCTCATACCTCGCAGCACTACCCAGGTCCCGACCACAGAGGTTGCCAGCACTGCGAGCAAACCCGCCCACAGCGCGTCGAGCATGAACGAGTTTTCGGAGAAGGGTTCGATCCACCAGCCGTACGGATCGGTCAGGAACTCCATTGCGGGCGCCGATTCAACTCGGGAATCATCATGGTGTATCCGTCAAACCCGCGACGATTTCGGCCGCGTTGGTGCGAATTAAATTGAGGTAGGTGTCGGCTTCCGAACCGTGTTCCTCCAGGCCTGCGGTGTGCAGCGTCACCACACGCACGTCACCCAACCTCCGCGATAGAACGTCGGCCTCCTCGGTGGAGTGCTCCCCTTCAGCGAATATCACGCGGACCCCTTCTTGTTCGAGGGTTCGCGCAAGCGCTTCTAGTTGTGCGGGGTTCGATTCTGCGAGTGTGGACGCCGACGGGATGACAGTACCGACTATGTCGAGCCCATAACGCTGCGCGAAGTAGGTGAGCGATTCATGATCGGTGGCGAGGGAGCGCTCATTCGCGCTGAGCGTGTCAATGAGCGCCTCGGTCTCCTCGTCAAGTGTTTTCAGTTCTGAGCGATAGTCCTCCACGCACTTCGCCAAAGCGTCGGGGTCCGCACCGGTCTCGTCGATGAGTCCGTCAGCGATGACGTCGAGGCTGTCTGCGACGAGGCGAGGGTCGAACCAGATATGAGGGTCACCATCATCGGTTTCTTCGACGCTCGTCTGCGTCTGGACGTGGTCGGCAATCTCGATGATTGGTGTGCCAGCGCGTTCGGCTGCATCGAGAGTGTCGGCCATGATCTCTTCGAGACCGAGTCCGTTGGAGATGATGAGCGATGCATCGTCGAGCAGCGCTCTATCGGCCAGCGATGGTTGGAACGAGTGGGCGTCTGCGCCGCTCGGAATCAAGGTCTCTACTATGACGGATCCGTCGCATGCGACGTTGCCGGTGATATCGGCCCAGATCGATGTAGTCGCAACAACCGTTTGGGCATCGGTACTCGACGGTGAGGAGTCACCACCGCAACCCGTTGCAGCCAGCGCGCAGGCGGCCGCGACTGCGGCAACTCTCAAGACGCGCGCCCGACGCTCTCGCGGCGGGCGAAGTGGATGCAACTGCGTGGCCTTCCTAAATAAGAACGAGTCTCAATAGGATAGACGTTCGTGGCGGATCGCCACCGCTGCCGAAATCGTTGTTCTCCACGTCAGCCGACGACGGTGAGGGTGCCGGTCATCGATGAATGGAAATCGCAGAAGAACTCGAAATTCCCAACCTCTGTAGCGGTGAACGAGAATGTGCCGTCAGGTTCTAGTTCTCCCGAATCGAAATCGAGATCGGTCGAGGTGGCGGTGTGGCTCGCTGATCCTGTGTTGGACCATGTGACCGTTTCTCCGACCCCGACGCTGACAGAATCGGGATCGAAGTCGAAGTCGACGATGCTGATCTCCGGTGAGCCGGAGGCGGAGCCGTCGTCACCCGACTCATCATCGGTCGTCTCGGTGCCAGCATCGGCTTCCTCGGTCGAGGCCGCTCCATCGGTTGGCGCGTTCGTGTCGTCGTCGTCGCTGCAGCTCGCGAGGACGAGTGCAAAAACCGTCAACAGCAGTAATGAAATCGTTTTCATGACCTTGTCCTCCGCTGGCTCAACAGCGGCTTCTTCTCCAGCAGGCTCGGCTTCCTCCTGCGAGACCTTTGCCTCTTCAACTACCGCCTGGGGCTCTTCGCTCTCCGATTCAGGCGCTTCGGTAACCTCAGTCGTCTCGGTAACTTCATCTCCCACGGCGGATTCAACGCCCTCTTCCGCTGAGGAAGCGCTCATAACGTGCGAAAAACGGGCTCCCGCAACGCTGAGCAGTCGCTTCTTGTTCGGGCCGATATACAGGAGGGATGTTTCGTCGGTCATGGGGATCAATCCAACGTGGCGAGGTCCTCTACACGGGCCACCAATCTGGCTTTGGTCAGCAGCCCCATAATTTTGAAGGTCTTCATCAGGATGGGCCGGGTCGTACAGAACACTACCCCACCTGCCTTCTGATCGCAGATTTCGATAATCTCGATCAGGCGGGAAATGCCGACACTGTTGACGACTTGCGTCTGGGTCATG
>JADFOM010000206.1 GCA_022562835.1 Acidobacteriota bacterium
GGAGGCCACCGAGGTCATCAAGATGAAGGAGAGCATCATTAACCAGGCCTATCTCGAAGCCAAGCGGATTCGAGGCTCCGCCGAGGAGGAAACGAACGCGCTAAGGACTGCGACGCAGGAGGAGCACGAGACCAAGGTCGGCGAATCCGAGATCTTGAAGGCCGCCGAGGCAAAGGGTCAGGAGATCCGCGAGGACGCCTCCTACGAGTCGCAACAGATACTGCAAGACGCCCAACGGAAGGCCTACCGGATCGTCAATGAGGCCGAGAGCTCGGCCATGAGTCGACGGGAAGGCGCAGACCACTACGCCCGCGAGGTGCTATTCAACCTCGAGGAGCAGCTAGCCGAGGTGTTGGGACAGGTCCGGAAGGGCATCGACGCGTTGAAGTTGGATGTCGAGGCCACTCAGAAGCAGCAAAAGATTACGAACGGCCAAAAGCAAGAGGTCGCCGTCTAGCCCTATTTCACGGATACGAAAAGGGGCGCCTCGACCAGTCGGGGCGCCCCTATTAATCTGGCTCTGACTTGATGATGTCAGGCAGGCTTAGCGGCCTTGATGTTCATGCTGTGCGCGTACGATGCCCATGTCTCGCCATCCCCATAAGGCACGTCCGCCATTATCTCGATGTCCTTGAACCCGGAGTCCGTCATTCTCCCCAGATAGACATCTTTAGGCTCCGCCCCCCCGAGACAGGATACCCAGTTCTTCATGTCTTCTTTGGCTTCCTGAGGCAGGTCCTTCACCAGCAGCATATCCGAGATGTAGATGCGGCCGCCGGCCGCCACAGGCGACGCATACATCTGCTTCATTCCCTCAAGCCGCTGGTCGACGAATACCGCTTCGCCCGTGTCGGCCTTGTAGCACGAAAGGACCGCCTTCAGACTTTCGAGGAAATAGATCTTGTCGCCGTACAGCACGGGGGAGGGGATATAGGGCGTACCCTCATCGATCTGCCACGCAATGGCGTCGGAATCGGAGACGTCGCCTTTGGCGTGAAGATTGATGGCCTGCAACGAAGCCCCCACGTAGCCGCTGGTGCAATAGACGTTTCCGAAGCCGAGCACGGGCGTCGGGATGGCGTTGAGCGTCTGGCCGCTGCATTCCCAAATCAAATCTCCGGTTTCGACGTCGTAGCTGCGAGTCATGTTGGTCGCGCTGATGATGACTTGTAGCCGGCCGTCTACTTCGACCGGCATAGGCGTTGACCATGAGGTAGGCTCATCCCGCACGTTTTCCCAGATGAGTTTTCCGGTGTCTTTGTTGTACGCGGCGACATGCTCGCCTTCGCGGAAGAACTGATCACACGAGGCGTCGGGGTGGTGCTTGTCGACATTTCACCGAGTGTCACCCAGGTTGCTGAGTCTCTTCCCGGTGAGGCCAAACCCTTGATCGTTGACCTAACCGATCCGGAGTGGACCGCTGCACTCGACGACGTCTGTAGCGGTCTTGACGTCGGTCTTGGCGTGGCAAACGCCGGTGTCAGCTATGTCGGATGGTTTCGTGACATGAGCGCTGCGCAGCGGCGTGTGGCCATCGATGTGAACTGCGGGGCAACCGCGGAGCTGGCCTCGTGGGTGTTACCCGGATTGGTAGAGCGTGGACGCGGCGGTTTCGTCGCCACGAGTTCGGGTTCGGCTTTGGCCGGCACTGCCGGAGTCGCTCTGTACAGCGCAACGAAGGCCTTCGCCGTGAACCTTGTCGAGGCGATTGGCTGGGAGCATCGCAACGACGGTGTCGACACGCTCGCGGTAATCGCGCCCAGCATGGACACGCCGGCCTTTCGTGACAATGCCGCCGACCCTGAGCGGATGTTGAGCCCCGCAGTCGACCCGCGGGTCGTCGTCGCTGGCGCACTCGACGCTCTCGGAGACGGCGGCCGGTGGTTGGCCGACGAGGGTCTCGAGTTCGCGGCGACCGTCGAGCGACGCGAGCGGGTGGACATGTTGGGTGCCGCGACGACCGCCATGTATCCCCGGATCTTCGAGGCCTGACGCGCAACGAGACGGTCGGCTGGCAGGCTGAGTTCGTGACCGCACCCGACGATGAACAACCGGAAGGTCCCGCGGGGCAACGACTCGCTGTGAGGCTGACCAAGGACGCGCAACGCCAAGTTCGCGGTGGACATCCATGGGTGTTCGACGGGTCGATTGTCTCGCTGAAGCCAGAGGGTCGCGCGGGCGACCTAGCGGTGATCTTTGACGACGATCGCAAGTTCATGGCAATTGGTCTCTATGACCCCGCCTCACCGATTCGGATCAAAGTGCTCCATCGGGGAAAGCCGCTCCCGATCGACGCTGCCTTCTGGCGACAGCGTTTCGCTGAAGCCATCGAGCGACGCAGCGGCCTCATCGACTCGTCGGCCACGACCGCTTACCGGCTCGTGCACGGCGAGAACGATCAACTACCTGGGTTGGTCCTCGACCAGTACGACACCACTTCGGTGTTGAAGCTCTACAGCGCCGCATGGATACCGCACCTGCCCACGGTCATGGCGACACTCGACGAACTGATCCACCCCAAGTCATTGATCCTGCGGTTTGCTCGCAACGTCGCGGCCGCCGACACAGGCGGCATGGTCGACGGCTTCGCCCTCATAGGTGTCGCACCGGAGGCACCGGTGAGGTTCCTGGAGAACGATCTGGCTTTCGACGCCGACGTCGTACACGGACAAAAGACCGGCCACTTCCTCGACCAACGCGACAACCGCTTGGAGGTTAGGTCGCGCTCAGAGGGAGCTCGAGTTCTCGACGTGTTTTCGTGCACAGGAGGGTTCTCGGTCAATGCCGCGGCCGGCGGGGCAGCTTCGGTTCACAGCGTCGACGTCAGCCCGCACGCTATCGAGGCATGCCGAGCGAACATGGCGGCCAATACAGCCATCGCCTTCGTATCGAGCTGCGAGCACTCCGTGACCCGTGGCGACGCCTTCGCGACTATGGAGGCGATGATCGGTCGCGGTGAGCGGTTTGATCTCGTCATCGTGGACCCACCCTCATTCGCGTCTTCGCAAGGACAGGTCGATGTCGCCATTCGTTCATATGAGCGTCTGGCTGAACTAGCCGTCGGCCTGATCGAGCCAGGCGGGACGCTGGTCTCGTGTTCGTGTTCTAGCCGAGTCACTGGAGAGGAGTTCTTCGACGCGGTGCATCGTGGTGCGGGTCGGGGCCATGCCCGACTGCTGGATGAGACACATCGGGGTCATGGCATCGACCACCCGATCGGGTTCGCACAGGGCGCCTACCTCGACGCGCTATTCGCTCGCGTGCAGCACATCTAACCCAGCGTTGTCGAAGCCGATCTGGCAGTCGCGTTGCATTGTCCCGTAAGTTCGGGCACACCATTTGAAAGCAGGTCGCAATACATGGAGATCGACGGGAAGAAAGCGGTGATAGTGGGAGGAGCATCGGGTATGGCGCGGGCCGCCGCGCAACGTCTGCGCGGACTAGGAGCGTCCGTCGCGATCTTGGACCTGGAGTCCTCGGACGGGAGCGCGGTCGCGGAAGAACTTGACGGTACTTTCCACGCTGTCGACGTAACCGATGATGCTGGCGTTGAGGTCGCAATCGCCGATGCCGTCGCTGCGCTCGGTGGTCTACACATCGCCATCAACACGGCGGGCGGTGGCATCGGGCAGCGCACATTGGGCAGGGAGGGCCCACATTCGCTCGACGACTTCCGCGGGGTGATCGAACTCAATCTGATTGCGACGTTTAACCTGAACCGCCTCCAGGCGGCGGCGATGGCCGACAACGAACCTGAGGATGGCGAACGTGGCGTGCTGATCAACACCGCCTCGATCGCTGCGTTCGAGGGTCAGATCGGCCAGGTCGCCTACTCCGCGGCGAAGGCTGGGATCGCGGGAATGACCCTGACGATGGCTCGCGATCTTGGCTCTCTCGGGATTCGTGTGCTGTCGGTTGCGCCGAGCTTGTTCAGCACCGGGATCACCGAGGGCATCCCCGATGAGTTTGCGGACATGCTCACCAAGGATGCGGCATTCCCCAAGCGGATGGGTCGACCCGACGAGTATGCGCGCCTCGCCACAGCGATCGTCGAGAATCCGATGCTCCACGGCAGCTGCATCCGGCTCGACGCCGGTCAGCGGTTCGCCCCAAAGTAGCCACGTCGTGAGACAGTCCTTCACCTGGTGGTCGTTCACGCTGACAGACCCACCCGATGACGTCGGCGCTTTCTTGCAGGCCGCCTCCGACATCGGCTTCGAGGGCGTCGAGATGCTGCCGCCCGAACACGCCTCGACCGCGGCCGGGGCTGGCCTTCAATTGGTCACCGCGACCGGACACGAAATCGAGCACGGCTTCAATGATCCGGCCCGACACGCGGAGCTCCACGAGACGGTTGGCTCGGCGATTGAAGAGGCGAGTGCAGCCGGGGTAGCCAACGTCATCGTGTTCTCCGGCAACCACATCGGCGATGACGACGACACCGCCATCGCTCACTGTGCTGCCGGGCTCGCCCCGCTCGTCGAGCAGGCCGAACGGTCCGGGGTCACGTTGTTGCTCGAACTACTCAACAGCAAAGTTGATCACCCCGGCTACCAATGTGATCGAAGCGAGTGGGGATTCGAGGTGATTCGCACCGTCGACTCGCCGTCGCTGCGGGTGCTTTTCGACGTCTATCACATGCAGTTGATGGAGGGCGATCTTCTGAGGACGCTTAAGGCCAACCTCGCGCTCGTCGGCCATATTCACACCGCCGGAGTGCCTGGTCGGCGCGACCTCGATGACCGCCAGGAGATCCACTGGCCGGGCCTAGCGGGTCTCTTGGTGCATCTTGGTTACGACGGCTGGGTCGGCCATGAGTTCATGCCGCGCGGTGATGCCCTCGACGCATTGGCCCAAGCACACGCAATCTTCGATCGACGTTAGGTGGATGTATGAGTGAATCGATCCGGGTTGGGTTGGTAGGTGCTGGCCCATGGGCACAGATGGTGCATGCTCCCACTCTGCAGGGATGCCCTGACACCGAACTTGTCGGCGTTTGGGCCCGACGAAAGGCCCCAGCTCAAGCTCTTGCCAAGAGACACGAGACCACAGCGGTTGCATCGACCGACGAGTTGTTCGAGCGCTGCGACGCTGTCGCCTTTGCTGTGCCGCCACAGGTGCAGGCGGAGCTGGCGCAGGCGCTGGCCCGCATCAAGGCTGTCACGCGACGGCGCCGGCGAAGGGGCGGCGT
>JADFOM010000207.1 GCA_022562835.1 Acidobacteriota bacterium
CGAGGTCGCAGCTCGCCGCATCGCCTGGGGTAAGTGGCTCAACGCCGGTCAAACCTGCGTGGCCCCCGATTACGTCCTCGTAAGCGATGCACGACGAGATGAACTCGTCGATGCGATAGCCGAGGCGTTCGAAAAGTTCGGCGACGGCGACATCGCCCAAAGCGCCGACTTTGGACGAATCGTTTCGCAGCGTCACTTCGACCGCCTCGTGTCGCTCCTCGATGGCCACGAGCTGGCCTACAGTGGAGAGAGCGATCCCGAGACCGTTACCTCTCCCCCACAATCGTTGTGGACCCGCCCGCCGACTCGGCTCTGATGGCCGAGGAGGTGTTCGGCCCCATATTGCCCGTCCTCACCGTCGAATCCTTGACGACGGCACTCGACTTCGTGCGCACCCGACCCAAGCCGCTCGCGCTGTACCTATTTGCCGAAGACCGCGCGATCGCCGATCAGGTCATCGAACAAACGAGTTCGGGAGGTGTATGTGTCAACCAGGTGCTCATGCACATCACTCCCCCAAACCTTCCCTTCGGCGGTGTCGGCGACAGCGGCATGGGTAACTACCACGGCCGCAGCGGGTTTGACACTTTCTCGCATCTCAAGTCGGTCATGCGCAAGGGAACCCGTCCGGATCCGTCGCTGATGTACCCGCCCTACACCTCGCTGAAAGAACGCATCATTCGCAAAGCGATGTAGTGGTCTGCGCGACCAAGCGTGAGGTCCCCGAGCCCTCACGGCCAAGCCGACGCCAACTCTCGATCAGTCCCAATCGACCCTGATCGCCCGCCACGATCCGCGATTGGCACTGACCAACAGCGACCTGTCCGTCGCAGAGCACCTGCACATAGCGGAACCGAAGCCGGTCGAGTGCACGCCACCCCATGAGACGACCGTCAACGATTTCGCCACCGCCGTAGGCGGCTCTAATCGTGCCGTCACCTGGCTCGCAATAGTCGAATGTTGTGGCCGACGATACTTGGCCGTCTCCAGTTGATTCCGCCGCAATGAAGCGAATCCCATCAAGCGAAGGCCCTGACGAAAACTTGGCGGGTAGCGCCCATGGAGCGCCGGGCCGATAGGCCGCGACGCAAACCACGTCGCTCGGGTCGATCGAACCGTAGACATGCGGGAACAACTCGTCCCATCCGCCATCCACGACATGGGTCCGCGGTTCGAATCGCACGTCGAGGGAGTCGCCGTCGACGAGAACCAGACCGAGGTCGCGTACCGAGCCGTAGAACCGCTTTGCCGTGGCCGCCACCTGATCGGCGGCCGAGAAGTGGATGAACCCTTCGGTATCGAGCGACGCAGGTTCATACTCGCCGCGCTGCACGGCGAGGTCCCACTCCTCGAGCGAAACGAGATGCAGGATCGGCAACATGCGCAACCTCCGTTGTGTCGCGGCTCTGAATCCTATGGCGCCTTCAGCCACACGCCCTGCGAGGCTGACCGGATAGGTTGCGAGCGTGACAACGACACTCGAAGGACCCAATTCCGGCCATTATCGCTGGGCCCTAGTGTTCGAAAACGACCGAGAAGAAGCCGCCACACTCACCCACGCGGTGCAGTTCCACGCAGCACAAGTATCGGCTCGAGGCGGCGGACGTATGCAGGTCTGGGTCCACGAAGCGACAGAGACCGATGACACAGCACTCGTCGGTGCTGGCTTCGAGCCCTACCGCGACCTACTCCAGCTCCGCTGTCCACTCCCCGCGCTGGAAACCGACCTCGAAGTACGGGGCTTTGCGGCAACCGACGCCGACGCATTCCTCGAAGTGAACAACGCAGCATTCGAATGGCACCCCGAGCAGAGCAATATGACGCACGCCGCGCTCGAGGAACTAATGGCCGAGAAATGGTTCGACCCCGCCGGTTTTCTCCTGCATTTTCGTGACCAACGCCTTGCCGGATTCTGCTGGACTAAGCGGCACGACGACTCGACACCACGTTTCGGCGAGATCTACGTGATCGCGGTGCACCCCGACTTTGCGGGGCAAGGACTCGGCTCCTCATTGACGTTGGCCGGCCTGGCACATCTGCACTCGGTTGGTGCCGAGGTCGGAATGCTCTATGTCGAGTCCGACAACGATCCCGCGAACGCTGTTTATGAACGTATTGGGTTTCGTCGCGACCACGTCAACCGCGCCTACGAGGCGCTGATCGAAGACGGTTCATGACCTCCACGCGCTACGGCATAACGCGCGAGGAGTGGGACGAAACTCTCGATGACCAACCGTCCTACCGCGTCGATCAGCTTTGGGAGGGGCTCTGGACCGAACGACGACCTCTCGAAGAAATCTCGAACCTACCGTTGACGTTGCGCGAGAGGTTGGCTAAAGACCATCCACTCGCTTTGGAGGTGGCTACAGAACGGGTCGCCGACGACGGGGCGACGGTCAAATGGCTGTACCGACTCGACGACGGATACCAGATCGAGACCGTGCTCATGCAGTATGACGATCGCTCCACGGTATGTGTGAGCTCTCAAGCAGGCTGCGCGATGGGATGCACGTTCTGTGCGACGGGGCAAGCGGGCTTCGACCGTCATCTTCGCAGCGACGAGATCCTGGAACAGATCGTGCGGGCGCAGCACCACGACCCATCAACCCGGGTGAGCCACGTCGTGTTCATGGGCATGGGCGAGCCCCTTGCAAACATCGATGCGGTCTGGTCCGCGGTAGAACGGATCCACGGTCAACTGGGAATCTCGGCCCGCCGAATCACGATTTCCACCGTGGGGGTTGTGCCAGGCATCGAGTTCTTGGCCGCCGCACCCCTGCCGATCGGATTGGCGCTGTCGCTACATGCAGCGACCGACGAGAAACGCCGGCCGCTGGTCCCTCTGAATCGCAACTACGACATCGACGAATTGATGGAGGCCTGCGAGCGCTACCTCGATCAGACACATCGTCGAATCACCTTCGAGTGGGCGCTCATAGACGGGGTGAACGACAGCGATGACGATGCAGCTGAGCTCTCGGTACTCGCCCGCTCGATCGGAGCGCACGTCAACGTCATCCCACTCAATCCAACGAGCGGATACCCCACGAGGGGAACCCCCGAAGCTGGGGTCAGACGCTTCTGCACCACGCTGCGATCACTCGGAGTCAACGTAACCGTGCGCCAGACCCGGGGCCGTGACATCGACGCAGCGTGTGGGCAGTTGCGCAACGACAACCCAATTGCGGTCAAGGTCGCGAGGAAGCCGACCAACTCGACGCCAGACTGACTCGATGACATCAGCACGTTGGGTCAACAAGTCTCAGCCACAGATGCTGGTGACAGCAACTATTTGGCTCTACATCCGCGCGGTGTTCGGAGTTCTCTTCGGTGTGAGCGCGCTAGGCCTGTTGTTTGCCGGGGGGTATGCGGCGGCGGGGTATGGCATCGCCAACGAAAAACGCTGGGGTCATCGTCTCGGTATTTCCATCGCAGGTCTTGTTTGTTTTGTCTCCTTGGCGAATCTGTTGTCGCTCATCAATCTGGCGTACTTCTCCAACTCGACCGGTTCCGCGATCATTTCGTTGATGTTCGACGTCGCGCTGTTCTCGATGCTCGTACATCCATCCAGCCGCAGTTACGCCAAGACTTGGTTCTCCTAATGACCATCATCAGCTGATGGCACTTCCAGCGCAGGATGACAAGGTCGGCCACGTCCGCGACATGTTCGACCGGATCGCACCTCGCTATGACTTGGTGAACCGCATCATGACGTTTGGTCTCGACACCCGCTGGCGGCGAAGGTCAGCGATGGCTCTAGACCTACCCGCACATTCGGCTGTGCTCGATATCGCCTGCGGCACCGGCGACTTCTGCCGAGATCTCGCCCGCTTTGACCAGATTCCGATCGGTATCGACCTATCGCTCGGCATGCTCAAGGCAGCTCGCACCGATGCGCCACTAGCACAGGCGGACACGTTCTCGTTACCGATCCGAAGTGGTGCTCTCGACGCGATCACGTGCGGGTTTGCACTCCGAAACTTCGCATCGATACCCCCTGCACTCGATGAGTTCGAGGCACTGGCGACCCGGGCACTGTCTGACTATCACAAGGAAACTCGGGACTACATCCCGAAGCTCGGTGTCGCAAGCTACTCGAAGAAGCAGACCGGCTGGCCCCACATCCACAACTGCCTACAACGGCACAATCGTACAGATGAATCCCCGGTCGTGGACCCGGACGCCTTGGAGGCGTGCGCACGAGAGTACCGGCTGACAGTCACGGTAAGTCGCCACGACCCTACTTCTACAACGGAGTTGCGAGACTACGTGGCTCGCCATCTGTTGCGATACGGTACTCAGGTAATCGTCGGCGATGGCCTGCGCACGAAGTTCGCTCCTCGTATCGAACCCGGTCCCGTTCTGGACAGCTTCGTCGAGCAGCCAGAAGCAACCGACGACTCCGGCACCAGCCTGAAGTCCTGTCGAGCATCTGTCCAGCCTTTGTTCCGGTCACCTGACCGGTGCGGAGGCCAGCCCCAAGCTCGTGCGGTCGCGGCCAGGAGCAGCGCCGATACGGAACCGAGGCGGAAGCCCGAACGAGAAACGTTCGAAGGCGTACTGCTCCAATCTGCGGAGCGCGAGACTCGCAGGTTTCGCAAACACGGCATCCGATTCGCCAGTGAAGTCACTCAGTACGCCTTCGATTGTCCCAACGGTGAATCGGTCAGGTGGAAATCGTGGAGCGCACTTCCCGTCGTCGGCCCCGACGGCGCACGCTACCCACTTCATACCGGCCTGCGCTGGAACTTCGAGGCATTAGGGAAGCTCGGTGATGGCGACGCGGTTCGGAGCATCTCGCGAGTTAGGAATCGGAGTTCCGGGAGGCTCCAGAAGATTTGTCTACTGGACCAGCCGGAACAGACTCGCCTTGCCTACGCAGAGAAGTACGAGATCTCTCGTTCCCTCCTCGGACTACCGCCGATCCGACGCCGCCCAGAGTTGTACCGTCAGCTATCGCTGGCACCTGCTCGGCCGCGAACTTCCCTCCCGGAACTGTTTGCTCCCGTCTTCAGTGGAGTCTGCGACATTAGGGCTCCGCCCCGTCCTCGGGCGCGTGTGTCGCGCCGTTGATGGACACCGCACACCGCACCACAGAATTGTCGAGGACGAAGGATCGGCCACCCGTGGCTGGAGCCGGGTCAAAGCTCGAATTCGATCACGCCAGAGGTAGACAGCAGTTTCCAGCGG
>JADFOM010000208.1 GCA_022562835.1 Acidobacteriota bacterium
CACCCAGGCCGACGCGGCGCTGATCGCCCATGGACCCTCGCCGTCGGCCGACCGCGGGAACGCCAGCTTCCCCTTCGATCTGGCCCAGTTTTTCGCCGAAGGCGGGGAGGGGGAGGAGGAGGCGGTGGAAGCGGACCCTCAGAAAAGGGGAGGCGATGGGTTTGTACATGCATGGAAACCGGAAAAGTTCAGCGTTATATGTGCGGTATAATTTTTTCGTCGGCTTTTGATTCAGATTGCGCCATGGCCTGCGCTCAGGCGGCTATCACTGCCTACTGCTCCACGCTCTGCAACAATGCCGGATGCTGATTTTTAATAAATATTTAAGCAACGCTTTTGAGCCAAGGAATTTTCAATGAGAATATAAACGTATAAAAAAGAAGTTTGCAGCCCTTGCGCCAACTGATTTTCATTGGCGCTTTTTGATTACGTACAGCACACGAACATGTTTGGAAAACCGCGGCTCATCATCCCGAAGAGACTGGCGGCTCCTTCCGCCCATTTCTCGGCCAGACTGACGCCGCCGCGACCCACGATGTCGTGACCGGCTCGGCGAAACAACGGCGTCAGTTCGGCCTCGAAGCCCGTCCCGTAGACGAGGCAGTCGATCTCGTACTGCTGACCGTCGATTACCGGCCCGTCCTCGCTGATGCGCTCGATGCCCGCTGGACAGTCGACGAGCGTGACGTTTGGGTTGTTGTACGCCGACAGGTACTCGTCATGGAAGCATGGCCGCTTGCAAAGATAGCGATAATAAGGCTTGAGGATTGCGGCCGCCGTGTGGTCGCTCACCAGATCTTCGACCCGTTTCCGATGCTCCTCCATGATGCCGTAGTCGAACTCCTCCGCGCAGCGGAGATACTCCTGGAGCGTCATTTCCTTCGTCTTTGGCACGTTCTGGACAGCGGCGTAGTGATGGGTCCAACCATCGTCGATTAGGTCCTCATCGACAGGCCTGCCCAGCATGACGGCCTGGAAGTTGTCCATTCGATCCTGTTGCCAACCCTGTTCCAAATCCTTGGCGAATTGGGGTTCGGTTTCGCGGTTACCCCTTACACCAATGGCCGACGGTGTGCGCTGAAACACATAGACGTGTTCGGCCGCGGCTGCCAGCGGCGGCAGGCACTGTATTCCCGACGCGCCCGTTCCGATGAGACCGACGACCTTGTCGCCGAGCTCGGTGAGCGGCTCTCCGGGTCCACCGCCCGTGTATTGGTAGTCCCACCGAGCCGAGTGAAACGAACGGCCATCGAAAGTCTCCATCCCGGGGATCGTCGGCAGCTTCATCAGGTTGAGGATGCCGATCGCGAGCACGTAATAGCGGCTGGTCAGCTCATCGCCGCGGTCGGTGCTGATGCACCAGCGAGAGATCTCTTCATCCCACGCAGCGCGCGACACGCCCGTATGGAACAACGCGTCGTCGATGAGGTCGAATCGGTCGGCGATCGATTCGATGTGCAGCCGGATCTCCTCACCCAAGGCGTAGCGATGTTTGGGTACGTAATCCAGTTCCTCGAGCATTGGGAGATAGATGTATGACTCAACGTCGCACATGACACCCGGGTAGCGGTTCCAATACCAGGTGCCTCCGATACCGCCGGCCTGGTCGACGATACGAATCCGCTCGACCCCAGCCTTTCTCAGCTCGACTCCAGCTAGGACCCCGGCCATGCCGCCGCCCACGATCACCACGTCTACGTCTTCGCTAACGGGTCCCCGCTCTGTGAAGGGCGTGAAGGGATCATCGCGGAATCCCGCAAAGTGCTCGTCTTTTGTAAGGTCGCGAATGTCGGCTCGACCTGGGACGAGTCGTTTGTCGCGCTCGGCGAGATACTTGGCATGCACCGCGTCCGGGTCGTAGTTCACAGACCCGCTATCTCGATCCATCGTTTCCTCTCACTCGAGTCGTTTGGGGCAGACCGATGGTTTCACATGGCCACCCTCGGCGTGCCGCCACGCCGCGGCACACACTAGCTAACAGTGATGTCAGGTGCAGTCGGTCGAAGCTGGTCGGCGACGCCGTGGATGTCGAGCAGGCCAGTTGACTTGACTCAGTGCTGGTCGGCGTAGAGCTCAGGAAGGAAACCCGCCAGGTGGTTCATCTCCATCGCGCAGTGGACAAACATGTCCCGTCCCAACTCAAGGGGTATCGCATGCTTAGCTACGAACTTCGTACCCACAATCTTGTTCACCAATCCGTCTTTTCGCAGTCGCCTGATCTCAAAGTTGCCCATCCAAAAACGGCTTCTCATCTCGGAGCCGTCGCCGGTCTCGCGAATCTGGTGGATCAGGAGCGCGAAGTTCACACCTTTGTCGCGATATCCGACCGTTCCGCAGATGGCGGTGCCGACCCGCGCCTCCTCGAATCTGTCGACGTCGAGGAACTCTGAGGGCTCTGTCAACGAAATGACCAGATCGAGGGCTTCGGCGCCGACATACTCGGTCACAAAGTTCGGATTGTGCAGGTACTTTTCCCGGTCCGACTTATCGGGATCGTCACCGATCATCCTGTCGGCCTCTTGTGAGAGATGAGCGCGCGGGTGCCAGAGCTTGTAGCGCTGGTCCTCCATGTAGTGCCACCCGAACCACCAATCGATCATCTCCGCGGTGACCCCAGGCATCTTCGTCAACACCGCTACAAAGACCTGTCCACTTTCGAGCCGGGTGAATCCGGTTTCCATGGGTAGATACCCCGGCTCGAGAAGCTGATCTGCTTCCTCGACCTCGAATCCGAGTTCCTGAGCCTCGGCACCGTGGATCAGGGCACGTTGAGCATGTTCCTGCATCGGGCCCATCTCAGGATTCCAGTACTTCGCGTAGGCCTTGCCATCGAGATCCCCTGACCTCATCCCCAGGTATTTGGCTCTATCACGTGTCTCGCTCAATTTACTCTCCACGTTGTCGTTCAGGTGGCCGAACCGTCAAGCGGTGGGCCTGGCGGGAATCGAACCCGCGACCGGGCGATTATGAGTCGCATGCTCTAACCACTGAGCTACAGGCCCGCCGAGACCCTACTCATGTCTCCGCGTGTCGCAACCATGGCTCGCAACAGACGATCTGCTGAGCCGCCTATAGAGAACTCCCAATCGCCGACGGTGAGTCCACCAGTCAAGTGTTGGCGAGGATCGCGACCTTTGCTCCGGGGGTGGGGCTCGAACCCACGACCCACTGATTAACAGTCAGTTGCTCTGCCAGCTGAGCTACCCCGGATCGTCCGCAGCAGGATACCAAGGCCTCGGCCCGACCGAACCCGTAGCAGCCCTCCAGACGGTCATCCACCGTCTAGGTATCCGCGCAACCGGTCACTACGGCGCGGATGGCGAAGTTTGGCGATTGTCTTCGATTCGATTTGCCGGATTCGTTCGCGAGTTACACCGAATTCACGTCCAACCTCTTCGAGGGTCCGCTGGCGTCCGTCGTCGATGCCGAAGCGCAGCCTCACGACCTCTTGTTCACGGTCAGAGAGCTCGTCGAGCACCTCTAGGACCGCCTTGCCCAGCATCTTGCGCGCAGCCGCATCGGCCGGCCCCTCGAGACGTTCGTCCTCGATGAAGTCGCCGAGGAAGGAATCATCCTCGCTCCCCACTGGAGAATCCAGGGACAGAGGATCCTGTCCAATTCGCAACAGCTCCTCGATGCGATCCTCACTGAGATCGCATCGTTCGGCCAACTCTGACACGGTGGGTTCACGTTTCAGTTCCATCACCATCTGACGCTGCGTGCGCACGACTCGGTTCATCGACTCCACCATGTGAACCGGAATACGAATCGTGCGCGACTGATCAGCTATTGAGCGGGTGATCGCCTGACGAATCCACCATGTCGCATACGTCGAGAACTTGAATCCACGCTCGTAGTCAAACTTCTCGACAGCCCGCATCAAACCGAGGTTGCCCTCCTGAATGAGGTCGAGAAGGCTCATTCCACGGCCGGCATAACGTTTTGCGATCGATACCACCAGACGCAGGTTTGCCTGTGTCAGCTCACCATGGGCGCGTTGGCCGTCACGGATCTTGCGGCGCTTTCGCACTAGCTCTGCTCGATCAAGCTCGTCGAGTCCACCCGATTCAGCGATCGTTTCCAGTGCCTCGCGTGCCTCAAGGCCAGCTTGGATCCGCTTGGCGATCGCGACCTCGTCCTCGCCCTTGAGCAGTGGCACACGACCGATCTCGCCGAGATACATACGTACGGGATCGGTCGACGACGTAGCCGCAAACCCAGCGGTCGGAACCTTGCGTCGGGATCTGGGCGCAGGCTTGGGCGTAGCCACATCAAGTTCGGACAGCAGGGCCGACACCTGCTCTACGGCCTCTTCGTGACCGATTTGTCCAGAGCCGTTGGTCGTGGCGGAGATATCCGGATCGATGCCTTGCTCGGTGTCACCCTCATCGTCGTGTTGTTCACCCATGACCTCGACACCGCGGTCGGCCAAGCTCTCGGTAAGGGCCGCGATCACATCGGGTGTGAGCTCGACTTCAGAGAGCTCATGGACAATTCGGCCAATGGACAGTACGCCCGAACCAGCGCTCAACGAGACGAGTCGGTCGATGACATCCTGGTCGAGCTCGACCGGTTCGGAGGGAACCGGCGCTGCATCAGACATAGTCGAGTCTTCCACTTCCGTGCTCGTCAAGCCACGGCAGGAGAGTGTCGACCGCCTTTGGGCGAGTCGTCGACTCCCGCAGGTCTTCCACCCTGTGCTTTAGCCAGCCGATCGACTCCACATAGGAAGCAGCGTCGGGGCCGGTCGCATCGCGGCGCAAACTATCGATCACCCGACCAGCGGCGCGGTCGGTCAACATCGCAACGATCGCTAGCGGTTCGGAAACAGGTTCGGTGACCGACGCACTGCGAAGAAGATCGGACACGACCGGTGGTGTGTGCGCCAGCGCCGTATGCAGGTCACCGTCTTCAAGAATCGCCTCGACCGCACTGCGACGAAGTGCCGAACGGAACAGATATCCACGCAGATACGGACCGATGACCGTGGGTTCGACGACCAGCAGGCGAAGCGCTTCGTCTTCGGTTCGCAACACCGCCGCAGTCACACCTTCCTCCATCAATGAATCCGGTTCGCGTGCCGCTGATTCGTCTGGATCGTCATCCTCGTCGCGGCGTCGACGCCGCTTGCGTGGCTGCTCGATCGGGAGAGGGTTCTCAAGACGATGTCGCAGCCGGTCGGGGTC
>JADFOM010000209.1 GCA_022562835.1 Acidobacteriota bacterium
CGCGTCACTGAGCGGGTTCGCCGGGTCACGGCCCCACAGCAGCGTCTCCGCCTCCGTCGTCATCGGTCGTCCTTTGGCTCGATGTGCACCGGTCGCGTCATCTTGGCCGCAACCGTCAAGGACTCAATCATGCCCCCTTCTCGCACAAAACGCGCCGATGGGAGCGCTCCCTATCGCTTCTTCTTTTTGCGCGGACGCGGAGGTATCGCACCGGTCGCTGTCGGACGTTGGCTAGCCGATGGGGTCGTGGTCGGGGTGGTGCGTCGACCGCGGGCAGCGGTGCCGAGCGCAGCCACCTCGCGATTGATGATGCGCGTACCGCCCTGCTCGGCCCCCGCGGCTTGGCGTTCACGGATCTCGCGATACCGCGGTTCTCGTTCTTTGAGCAGAACTACAACCGAGCTGGCGACCACCAGCGACGAGTACCCGCCGGCTATGAGGCCGATCAGCAACGCGATCGAGAATTCTGCCAGGGTCGATGCACCGAGGACAAACGTGCCGATGACCAACATCGAAAGCACCGGAAGAATCGAGGTGATCGTGGTATTGATCGAGCGCATCACCACCCGATTGAGGCTTAGGTTCATCATCTCGGTGTAGGTGTACTTCCCTGTCGCACCCACCCGTGAAGAAACTTCGCGCACCTTGTCGTAGACGACGATCGTGTCGTAGAGCGAGTAACCCATGATCGTCAGGAATGCGATGACCGTCGCTGGAGTCACTTCGAACTGAAAGATCGAATAGATGCCGACCGAAATGATGATGTCATGGAAGACCGCGACCAACGCTCCAATCGCCATCCTCCATTCGAGTCTGATGCTGATGTAGAGCGCTACGACGATGAAGAACCAGATCAATGCGGTGAGCGCCTTGCTGGTCAATTCTTCGGACCATGAAGCACTGACGCTTTGCAGGGACACATCGTCGACCGACTGACCGGCTGCATCGGCTAGTGCGGCGGTGACCTCCGCGACCGCTTCGGGTTCATTTATGTCGGAGCGAACCCGAACCGTGTCGCTTCCGATCGTCTGGATGGTGGCGTTGCCGGCTCCGACGGGGCTCAGGGCATCACGGGTGTCAGAGGTCGACAGGCCGGGCGCTACGACCTCCCATGACGAGCCACCCTCGAAGGCGACGCCGAGGTTCAAACCTCGCACGGCGAAGGACAGAAGCGACAACATGATCAGTGCTGCGGACACCACCAGCCAGCGTCGCCATGCCTTCGGGAAGTCGATGTTCGACTCGCCGTGGTACAGCCTTTTGATCCCACCGGTCATCGCTCACCACCCGCCGTCGAAGCGACCGGTGGTATCCCGTAGCGCGACGGCCGCTCTGCGAAGCTCTTGCGTCGAGCTGCCAGCCGAACCGCCGGGCCCAGGAAGAAATAGGTAGCGACCAGATCGAGCAATGTGGCGACACCCAGGTAGAGCGCAAACCCGCGCACCGCGCCGGTCGTGAGCCAGTACAGGAGACCAGCACCGATTAGTGAAGCCATGTCGGCCTTGACAATCGTGCTGTACGCAATTGGGAACGCGCGAACAACCGAGCTACGCGGCGTTCGCCCGTTGCGCACATCCTCCTTGAGGTGCTCGAAATAGACGATGTTCGAGTCCAGTGAGACACCGATCGACACGATTATGCCGGTGATACCGGCGAGCGTCAGCGCCAACCCGCGACTCGATCCGAGCCAGGCGATGATCGTCCACAACATCGACACCGAAAGAACCAGCGAGGTCATGGCCACGACACCGAGGTATCGGTAGTACCCGATGATGAAGAGGGCAACGAGGGTGAGTCCAACGATTCCGGAGATGATGCCAGCCTGGAGTGCGTCCTCGCCGATCGAAGCGGAGACGGTCTGGACACCCTGATTTTCGAATGAGATCGGCAAAGCGCCAAAGCGCAAGGCGATCGCGATGCTCTTTGCCTCGTCTTCGGTGAACCCGCCGGTGATCACCGCTGTTCCACCGAACGACGTCGTCTGGAAGGTCGGGTCGGACAACACGTCGCCATCGAGCACGAAGGCGAGCTGATTGGTGGGGCACTCGGGTAACGCAGCGACACAGGTAGATGCCATCTCATCGAACAGCGCCCCACCCCCCGGCGCCAATATCCCGTCATGAGGGTCGGCGCCGCCGGTGAACGACACGTTGACGACCCACTGAACCTGATTGGAGTCAAAGCTGGCGGCAGCGTCGGAGAGCTTGACCCCGGTGAACGCGGTCGGGCCGATCGTCTTGAGGGTCGAGCCGAACTGTGCATCTTCATCGAGCACGGTCATGATGTCGCAGACGCCACTTTCTTCAAGGATCGACACACCATCGGCATCGCTGGGGGCCACACCATCCGCGGACCGCAACGGGACGTCGGTCTCACGGTTCGCGAATTCGTCGAGACAGCGCGATGCCGATCCGAGCGTTGCGTTCGCATCGGCAATAGGCCTCGGTGATTGTGCCGCCGGTGACTCAACACCCTGCGTGGTGGTCGGTGCCTGGCCGAGTGCCTCGGGGGAGCTTGTCGTCGAAGCGCCGTCGGCCGGCAAGGTTGTCGAAGTGCCATCAGCCGGTGCGGTCGTCGACGCGCCACCGCCGGTTGATTGCGGTGGGATCAGCTCGTTATCGGCCGTCGGAGCAACCGTCAACAAC
Source organism: Acidobacteriota bacterium (assembly GCA_022562835.1). GTDB lineage: Bacteria > Actinomycetota > Acidimicrobiia > Acidimicrobiales > SHLQ01 > JADFOM01. The sequence continues at coordinate 2,646 of JADFOM010000209.1, forward strand.
GGCCGGAACTGAAGTTCTGCGGTCTGTTCGATCAACGCTATTGCGGACTGTTGATCCTCTGTGGTTCCCGGCAACGCAACCTCGATGGTGGATCCGTTGCGCACGATGTCGGGTTCCGCGACACCAAAGCTGTCGACGCGTGCCCGAATGATCTCGATGGCATCGTCGAGCTGTTGATCGGTCGCCTCACCCTCGGGCTCCAAGACGATGCTCACTCCGCCCTGGAGGTCGATTCCGAGCAAGGGCTCGTTGCCCGAGACGATCGTTGCGACAATCCCGACAAGAGCAACGAGGGTGATCCCCACGATGGACAGAATGTCTCTTTTCATGCCGTTGCGCCGCCAGCGAGCCTTTCAGTGCGACCGGATCGCTGTTGACTCACGCGTCCTCGTCCTCGGAGATCTCCTCCAGTTCGTCGACGTCGGATTCCTCTACCTCAGGATCGACCGCCAGACGCTGGATCGCTTCTCTCGCCAGCTTGAGTTCTAGTTCTTGAGCTACCTCGAGCCATACGATCTCGTCTTCTATCTCGGTGATGATTCCGTAGATACCAGACGAGGTAACTACCTCGTCGCCGACATCGATCGTGGCGAGCAACTTGCGATGCTGCTTCATCTGTTGCTGCTGAGGACGAATCAGGAAAAAATACATAGCGCCAACCAGCGCTACAGGCAATAAAATGGCCATGTGGTCTACACCTCACCGACAGTTGTCGAATCGCCGATTCTAGTGCTGTCCGGCCACGATCATGCACAGCCCTACCCCAGCCGCGACGAGGTCAGCTCCATCGAGCGACCACGTCTGCTTTGAACGACGCGAAATACCCTCCTTCGATAGCGCTGCGAGCGTCGCTCATCAACTCGAACAGCCACCAAAGATTGTGCATGGTCAACAGACGTGCAGCGGTGGGCTCGTGGACCGCAACCAGGTGACGTAAATAGCCCCTGGGATACTCCGCGCAAGGGCCACCCGGGCGCTGCGGGTCGAGTGGACGGTCATCGCGCGCATACTCCGCGCGCTTGATGTTCATACGTCCCTCGCTCGTCAGGGCGGTGCCGTGACGAGCCAGCCGCGTCGGCAGCACACAGTCGAACATGTCGACCCCCAGTCCGATCGACTCGACGATTCCGATGGGATCTCCCAGACCCATAAAATAGCGGGGTTGATCCGCGGGCAGGCACTGCGTTGTGACCGCCAGAGTCTCGAGCATGTCCGGCACCGGCTCACCCACCGACAGGCCGCCGACCGCGTAACCGTCGAATCCAAGCGAGGTGATCTGCTCGGCACTTCGCATCCTCAACTTTGGGTCGATTCCGCCTTGCACGATGCCGAACTGACTTGCCCGGGCGACAAGGGCGTCGTCGGCTACAAACGCCTCGCGCGCCCTCTCGGCCCAGAGCGTGGTGCGGTTACAGGCACTTTCAATCTGCCCGCGCTCGCCAGGAAGTGCGGGGCAGACGTCGAGCGCCATCTGGATGTCCGATCCGAGCGCTGCCTGAATCTCTACGGCGCTTTCTGGACTCAGGTGATGTCGGCTTCCGTCATATGTCGAGCGAAACAACGCGCCTTCGTCGTCGACCTCCGGCTCCAGGGAGAAGATCTGATAGCCACCGCTGTCGGTCAAGACGTGACCGTTCCAGTTGGCGAAACCATGGAGACCGCCAAGCTCAGCTACGACGTCGGCGCCCGGTCGCAGCATCAGGTGATATGTGTTGCCGAGGACCACCTCGGCGCCGAGTGACGCGAGGTCGTCCGAGGACAGAAATTTCACAGCCCCACGGGTTCCGACCGGAATGAAACATGGTGTGGTGAAGGTTCCGCGTGCTGTATGAACGACTCCGCTGCGTGCCAGGCCGTCGTGCGCGCTCGGCTCGAAGATCGCTTTCATTTGTTTCGCTCGACGAACATCGCGTCTCCAAAGGATAGGAACCGATAATCGTTCTCGAGTGCGATCTGATACAACTCCCGCCACCGGTCCCCGATGAATGCGTCGATCATGACCAACAGTGTGGAGCGCGGCATGTGGAAGTTCGTCATCAACGCGTCGACGACCCTGAACTGAAAACCCCGTCGGATGAACAAATTCGTGCGACCGGCCAACTGCCCTGTCACGGCCGCCGACTCGAGCGCACGCACGACCGTGGTTCCGACGGCGACAACGCGGTCGGCCGATCCAATCCGTTTCCAGGCCTGCGGTTCGATTGCGTAGCGCTCCGAATGCATCGTGTGATCGTCGAGTGAAGTCGCGGTCACGGGTCGGAACGTATCGAGCCCGATGTGCAACTCGACCTCAACGACCTCGGCACCGCGGTCGCTAACCGCGCTCAACATCTCGTGCGTTAGATGCAGGCCAGCGGTCGGCGCCGCGGCCGAACCTAACGTTCGTGCAAAAACGGTCTGATAACGGTCGGGATCCTGGTCCGTTTCGGTGATGTAAGGGGGATGGGGCATGGTGCCGTGCGCCAACACCGCCGCATCCAGGCGGTCAGTCTTGGCCAACCGGCCCGTGGCCCGGGCAAAGTCCCGC
>JADFOM010000210.1 GCA_022562835.1 Acidobacteriota bacterium
TACTCGTGGCCGGACGCGCGATTCAAGCGGTGTTCGGCGCGGCGTTGATGCCATCTTCGCAGGCTCTACTCCGATCGCTAGCCGAGCCGGCGGAGCGAGGTCGCTCGTTCGGGTTGTTGGGATCGTTCATCGGGGCCGGAGCCGCCGCGGGGCCAGTAATCGGCGGTCTGGTCACCGAGTTATCCGGCTGGCGGGGCATCTTCTTGATCAATGTGCCGATCGCGGCCGTGGCGCTGTGGTTGATCGCGAAACTGCCGCCGCCCCCAGTGGTCAGGGACCGAGTCCCCGGTTCGCCCGGCCTTGCCCATGTTCTCAAACAGCGTGCGTTCGGCGCAGCATTCCTAACCCAAGCCACCACCACGCTGAGTCAATACAGCTTGTTGCTGGTAATCCCGATCGTCTTGGACGGTCGGAACTGGAGCTCGGGTCAGGTTGGAATAGCGCTCACTACCTTGACTGCGGGAATGGTTGTGATGGGTCCCATTGGCGGCCGCTTCGGTGATCTCCGAGGGCGTCGCCTTCCTGTGCTCATCGGTGTTGGGGTCGCCACTTTCGCGACCGCTCTCGCTGCGGTGTTCGTCGAGGACTCATCGGCTGGGCTGGTCGCAGCGATGGCGATCTTTGGGTTCGGCTTGGGATTTGCGGTACCGAGCGTGCAGACCGTGGCGCTCGAGTCGGTCCCAGAGGAATTCGCAGGTTCGGCATCTGGGGTACTTTCGATGAGCAGATATTTGGGCTCGATCCCAGCGAGCATTTTGCTTGCGGTTCTCGTCTCCGAGGGAGGCGAGGGGTCTGGCACACTGCTTACGATCGCAACGTTTTCCATGCTCATAGCCGCTCTCGCGGCAACCATGCTTCCTGCTGCGGTGCACGATGCTGCGTCCGACTAGCGACGCCGCGGCGTGAGCGGACAACGGTCGCTCGCCCGCCGTATTCGTGCCGTGTTACCGTGCCGCATTGAGAGACCTGCGCGGGGGAGATGATTGATCATGGAATACAAGTTCAACCAAGGTGCGCCCATCACTGAGGAGGCCGCCCTCGAACTGGCTGCCGACATGGGTTTTCATAGTCTGGCGTTCGATCTAGTCGTTGATGAGGACGAGCCGATGCATTGGCATGACTTCAGTTCGGTTTCGTGGGTGATCGAGGGGACTGGTGCCTTCCGAGACGGCGACGGGAACGTTACTGAGGTCAGTCCAGGCTGCCGACTCGACGCGCCAGCGGGGTGGTTACACGCAAACCTGGCGGGGCCTCCGCTCCGATTCGTGCTCGCGACCGACGTTGCAGGCGAAGACTGGACCATGCCGATCAACAAGGATCCAGCGGATCGTCCTGAACACTTCGCCGCCTGAGAGTTACGCTCGGCACGCTGGCACCTCGTCGCACCGAAATGAGATCGAAGCCTCAGTCTTGCACGAAGGTGCCCTGGGGCAGCTCGGCGACGATCGACACCCGTTGCGGGTCAAAGCTGAGGTAGGTCGAGATCGCAGCGCTTTCGGCCAGCGTGTCCTCGTAACTCCACGCGACGTCGCTGGTGACAGCTCCGTCGATCTCCACGGCCCAGTAGGTTGCCATGCCCTTGTAGTTGCAGTAGCTCGACGAGTCGGTGCGATGGAGCAAATCGGTTCGCACATGGGCGGGCGAGACATAGAGCACCGGCGCGAGTGCAGTTTCGAAGACGATGATCGTGTCGTCGGTATCGACAAGTGTGGTGCCGTTGAGGTCGACCCGGAGCCGGCGCCGCGTCGGCCGACAGTCGATGCGGTGATACGGGTTTGGAGGGTAGTGAACGAGTTTTCGCCCTTCCTCGATCCATTCGTCGACCGCGTCCCAAGGGACGGAGAAGTATCCGGCAGCGGCCGGTTCAGGAGTAGAAGGCAGCGCGGCCACGTCGTCGGCCGTGAACGCGTACGCCGGCGGATGGCCTGACCGATGCACCAGCAACGCACACTCGGTGTCGATCACCGTTCGTCCCTTGACCATGGCCTGCACCCGACGCGGATGTGGCTCGACATACACGACGCTGTCGGGCAGAGGTTTGGAGAACCGTCCAGCGGGGTTGGGCCCAAGCGGTCCTCGAGCAGATGTCAGGGTCACAGGGCTGTCCTTGAATCAGTATTGGACGGTGGTGTTGCAAACTCGCGCACCATCGCATCGACGGTGAAGGAGGCAACGAGCGCTCCGTCCTCGTCATGGACCCTGCATTCGGAATGGGTCATCCCGCCGCCAGCGAACGTTGAGCGGTGATGGTAGAGGAGCCATTGGTCTACCCGAACGTCCGCGTGAATCGAGATCGAGATCGCATTGACGGCGGTCGACAGGGTGTGGTGAGCCTGATCCTGGCCGATTCCGGCGTGCGGACGCATAGCGGCGGCAATCGACATGTGGCCGGTGAATTGGGCGAGCAAACCGGCGTGGATGGCAGGGTCATCGTCAACCTTGCGGAAACGCACCCATGCGTCTATCTCCGGTGGTCCGACCGGCGCAGAACTATCACCGGTGTATGACCCACCGACCACTCGGATGTCTCTACCGGTGACCGACATGTCGAGGGGCACCGAGTCGTAAGGGCCGACAACATCGGGGATCGAGTCGCAATGTTTGATCAGGTCGTCTGATGTGACATCGAACAGGAGCGTCCCAACACCACAGATCCGTTCGCTCTGGGCGGCTCGCACCCCGAGAGTTGAGAATGTCCGACCAATGGTTATCTCATCGAGAGCAATCGAGTAAGTCTCTCGCGCGTCGGCAGCGCGAGGAAACAGCATCGACGCGTTTACGAGACGTCGGCCCGGCCCATGGCGGCTCCCTGCCACGACCGCCTGAGCGAGGATCTGGCTACCTTCCACCACAGGGCGACGCCAGTCGCTGCGTGCGCCACACAGATAGGACCCGTCACCGAGTGACTCAACGTCGAGTAGGTCGATCAAGTCGCTGGCGTCTCCCCAAGTGGGAAACCGCTTCGTTGTGACGTCATGCGGATCGTCATCGGGTTGACCGTCGACAAATTCGGTTTCGACCAAGTCAGCATCAAACGTCACGTGATCGGCTAGTTCGTCCTTGCCGCTGCGCCAGTAACCGCCCTCTGGCTTGGACACTATGTCAGGGTCGACGTCGGTCAGCGGGAACCACAGGGTGGCCGCGGAATCGAAGGGGTCCACGCGTACGGCCGCTCTTGAGTCCGCGATGACCGAAGCGCCGAGAATCGCGCGTGCACGGTACGCCACAGGAGTTCCAGTGGTTCTCATGTTGTGCTCATGTTAGTGGCTGCGCTGATTGTCTTCGTCGGCCTCAGTTCATCTGAGGATAGGTAGGCGCACCGTGACGACGGTCGCACCGGGTGAGGACTTGAAGCCGATCTCACCACGGTGACGGTCGACGACGATTCGGCGTGAGATGTCGAGGCCAAGCCCTGTGCCCTTGCCGACATCTTTTGTTGTGAAGAACGGATCGAAAACACGCGGCAGCACGTCTGGTTCGATTCCGGTACCGGTGTCACTGATTTCGATCACGGCGTCGTCACCATCGAGCGACGTTGCGAGTCGCAACGTTCCGTTGCCGTGCATCGCGTCGACGGCGTTGTCGATCAGGTTTGTCCAAACCTGGTTCAGTTCGGATGCGTAGACCTCGATCCGGGGAAGGCTCTCGTCGTACTCCCGCACTATCTCAACATTTGAGAGCTTCGGTGCCAGTATCGCGAGCGTGGTCTCGATGCCGGCAGAAAGGTCGGTCGACTGGAGCGCGGAGCGGTCCATCTCGGAGTAATTCTTGACGTCCTCAACAAGATGCGAGATCCGCGTCGTGGCTTCGCTCAGTTCCGACAGCAAGCTGGCGGATCCAATGGCACTCGAGATCCACCGAAGCGCTGGGTCGAGCGCATCGGCTCCGACAACCGACTCGACTCTTTCGAACCACGGCACCTGCGCACCGACGGCGGCCAACACAGAAGCCATCTGCCATGCGATCTCGATGCTGCGTTGTTGCATCCATTCGCCGACTATTTCTTCACGATCGGCCCGGACCATTGCAGTTTCGGTGTCGACCGGATTTTTGACAAGCTCCAGTCGAAGCTGATCGAGTTCGAGGAATTGCGCGGCCGAGATTCCTCGCTCAGCGAGCGCGACCAGCGATGACAGCATGTACCCACTCGAGTCCCGCAAGGACTCGACCGCACGCATCGACGCCGATGCCGGATTGTTGATCTCGTGCGCCAGCCCGGCCGCGAGGGTGCCGAGCGCCACCAAAGACTCGCGCTGACGTGCCGTGGCGTCGATGCTCCGCACCGTTTGGTAGACGCCGGTGATCATGTGTTTGCTGAACGGCTGCCACTTACCGACCAGTCGACCGAGTTCCTCCGATGCCAATACGAACACGCGTCCAGGCGAGACCACCCGACCTGTCGCCCGGTACACGGCATGCTCGTCGGGCGCCCCCCAGGCAGAAAGGCCGCCCGCCCACTGGCCTGGCTCAGTCATTGTGGTGAGGACGATCGTCTCGTCACCGATCCGTCGGGTCAGCTCGATCTGCCCCTCGAGCAGGATGAAGAGCTGCGAGGCTGGCTGGCCTTCACGGAACAAGACCTCGCTCAGCTCGATGGTCTCTTCCTCACCGGCGGTCATCAACTCGGCGAGCTGCTCATCGGACAGAGCACTGGTCAAGAAAGCCTGGCGTAGGTCGTCCTCGACCGTCATACGGTCTCGAAATACAGGTGAACGTTGCTGACAGCATTCGAACCCTCGCCGACTGCGGACGCAACCCGCTTCATCGAGGATCGTCGTACATCGCCCGCCGCAAAGACGCCCGGCACGCTCGTCTCCAACAGGAATGGCGCTCGTGCCAATCTCCAGCGCGACTCTTCGTCGTCGATTACGGCGACGTCGGCTCCTGTGAGAATGAAGCCGTGTTCGTCGCGGGCCACGTGTTCGCCGAGCCACTCGGTCCGCGGAAGCGCCCCGATGAAAGCGAACAGCCAGTTCGTCTCGATCACCTCTTCGGCATCGGTGGCGAGATCGACGAGGGTCAGTGACTCGAGATGATCCGTTCCAGATCCCAGCACAATCTGGGTTCGTAGTTTCACTTCGACGTTCTCGGCCGCCTCGATCCGCTGTACAAGGTATTGCGACATCGCCGCG
>JADFOM010000211.1 GCA_022562835.1 Acidobacteriota bacterium
GTCGAGTGGGTTGACGTTGAACTCCCGCACGCTGCCCTCGACGGCGGCGACGCCATCCACGCCTGCGATGACGTCTACGAGGTCGGGGTCGATCGGCGGGGCATCTTCTTGCTCGCCGAGCAGCGGCGCTGCGCGGACTTGATAGTCGATCGTCCCACCGATGTCCACAGCGAGGTTGTCAAACGTCTCGCGCAGAGCGTCGGTTATCACGAAGGTCCCGACAACGAACGCAACGCCGAGAATCACCGCAAGAGCGGTAAAGATGAACACCACGAATCGACGTCGAACGTTCCTCAGGCTCAGTCGGAGCAGCGTCACGATCAGTCTCCGAGCGTCTTGAGACGGTCGTATACGCGGTCGGCGGTGGGATCGATCATCTCATCGACGATGTGTCCATCGGCGAGGAATACCGCCCGGTCCGCATAGGCGGCAGCGTTGGCATCATGGGTCACCATCACGATGGTTTGGCCCAGTTCGTCGACGGCCGCGCGAATAAAGTCGAGGATCTCCGATGACGTTCTACTGTCAAGGTTGCCTGTCGGTTCATCGGCGAAGACGATCTCGGGCTGGCTGGCCAATGCCCTGGCGACCGCGACCCGTTGCTGTTGACCCCCGGACAACTCGTCCGGGCGGTGGTGTAGACGATCCCGGAGCCCGACACTGTCGATGACGCGGTCGAGCCAATCGGCATCGGGTGTACGTTTCGCCAGATCCATCGGCAACGTGATGTTCTCCGCAGCGGTGAGGGTCGGAATGAGGTTGAACGCCTGAAAGACGAAGCCGACCGAATCTCTCCGAAGCAGCGTCAGCTCTTTGTCGCTGAGCGTGGACAGGTCGATATCACCAATGAAGACCGATCCCTCGGTCAATCGATCCAGTCCGGCCAGCACGTGCATGAGGGTCGACTTTCCGCTGCCGGACGCACCCATGATCGCGCTGAACTCTCCGCGGTTGAAGGAAGCGTTGATGTTGTCGAGTGCCCGAACCTCCATCTCTCCGGAGCCGTAGATCTTCGATGCACCCACCGCACGCGCTGCGATAGCTGTTTGTTGTGAAGTTTGACTCACGGGTCTCCTAGGGCTGGGGGTGCCAAGCGGCTCGGCGAAGTTCTTCGATCAACGACACCGGGCGGTGAGCGTCGACTCAGCTGTGCTCAGCAGTCTGACAGCTGTCTGGATTTATGACACCCTGAGACGGGCAGAAGGATTCGCCGAATCTATGTTCGCCGTCGTGCCGGCGGCCGTAGGATCGATGGATGCCATCATGTCCAACCTGCGGTGATGACGTCGCCGATGGTGCCCGGTTTTGTGCCTCCTGTGGTCACGAACTCACCAATCGCGTTGACGAGCGTCGTGTCGTCACCGTCCTATTCGGAGATCTCGTCGGTTTCACTGCGATGTCGGAGCACGAGGATCCCGAACGCATCAAGCGTGTTATCGATGACGTCTTCGCGGTTCTAGCCGATGACATCACCAGTTTTGGAGGCAACGTCGACAAGGTCGTCGGCGACGGCATCGTGGCGTTGTTCGGTGCCACGATCGCGCACGAGGATGACGCTGAACGAGCCGTGCGCGCTGCACTGCGGATGCAACGTAGCGTCGCCGACTTCGCTGAGCGTGAGAGCGTCCCACTCGAGATGCGCATCGGTGTCAACACCGGTGAGGTCCTCGTCGGATCGATCTCCGCGGATGGTGACTGGACGGCGATGGGCGATGTGGTCAACACCGCCAGCCGTCTCCAGTCGATGGCCGATCCTGGTTCTGTAGTCGTTGGAGAAGTGACACACGAGGCGACACATCGAGCCGTGTTCTATCAGGCCATCGGTGACGTCGAACTCAGGGGACGCGATGACAGTGTCCGCGCTTGGATCGCACGCACGGTGCTCGGCCTCCCAGGCCAACGCAGAGGCAGGGAAGCGCGACCAATCGTTGGGCGCGAAGGCGAGATTTCGTTGTTGTGCAACGCGATCGATTCCGCGTTCGTCCGACGTCGGTCCTTCACGATGATCGTGGCGGGCGAATCCGGAATTGGACGCTCAAGGCTTGTCGACGAAGTGGTGGCGTACGCGACCGAGGAGCATTCGGCCGCACTGCTCGAGGCCCCGTGTGTTCCCTACGGCGAGGCGGACCGGTGGTTTCCGGTGGCGGAGTTGGTCCGGTACGCCATCGGTATCAGACTGGGGGACCCCCCGGCGGCGGCTCGCGCAGCCGTCAGCGACGGACTATCGGTGGCGTTCGGGACCGATACTGACGATGCCGTCGTGCGTCGGGCGACCACTGGGCTAATGCATTTGTTGGGTTATGAGACCCCGTTGGCAGGCATCGAGCCCGAACGCGCCGCGATTGAAGCGGCGAGGGCGTTTCGCACCAGTCTGCAGGCCCGTTTGAATCGTTAGCCGGTGGTTCTCTCGCTGTCTGATCTCCAGTGGGCTGACGATGTCGTACTGCGCTTGGTCAGCGGGTTGATGGCCCGCTTGGCTCGCACCCCTCTGGTGATCATCGCATCGACCACCCACGAGCTGTTTGAGCGGTGGTCGCCACAGCCCGGCCGATCCAACATGTTGTTGCTCGCCCTCGACTCGCTCGATGCGCAGCAGGGCACCGCGCTCGTGCGTCAGATCGTCGGTGATGATCTCGACGACTTCACGGTGGCGGAGATCGTCGATCGTGGTGGCGGTAATCCGTTCTTTCTCGAGGAGCTGGCCGAGCTTGTCGCCGCCGACGACAACGCCGACATCGCCGCGGTGCCACACAACGTCCGAGGTGTGATTTCGGCCAGGCTCGACAATATCCCCGTTTCGGACCGTCAGCTGCTCGAGCACGCCGCCGTCTTGGGCAGACGTGGCCCTGTCGACGGTCTGCGGAAGATGGCTGAGGTGATGCAGCAGGGTGGATTTGATGAGTCGGTACAGCGATTGACGGAGTCCGATCTTCTTCGTGTCGATCGCGAACGTTGGGAGTTCCCCTCGAACCTTCTTCATGAGGTCGTGTACGCACGTCTTGCCAAGTCCGAACGGGCTCGTCGCCACGCGGGTGTTGCTGCCTACCTCGAGGAGCACGGCGGAGCGTTGCCCGAAGCCATCGCCGGTCACTATCGCCGCGCAGCGTCGTTGGACCGCGATCTACGATCCGTTGAAGGTGTGCCCGACGATGTCGCGGACCGGGCAATCGCTACCACCCGGGCCGTCGTCGGCACGCGGCGGGCCGCGGCAGCTACACGTCGCAATGTCGAGGCACTGACCGAGGTACTCGAAGTTGCTCCCGTTGGCCATCCACAACGAGAGCTGTTGAGGGTGGACCGAGCCCGCGTCCTGGTGCTTGCACGTGAACTCGAACTCGCCAACGAGGACCTGGACGCGGTGTTTGCCGTGAAGAAACTCGACAATGCGGTACGGGCGGCGGCGGAGCTGGTCCTCGGTGAATTGCTGCAGATCAGGGGAGAGTTCGAGCAGTCGATCGAGATGCTGGGTTCGGCCAACAAACGTTTCGAAGACCTCGGCGACCATGTCGGTGCGGCCCAGTCGACTCGACTGTCGGGCATGTCGATGCTGTATCAGGGCGACACGGTCGGTGCCGAGGAGATGCTCAATCGCGCACTCGAGTTGAGCGTCGAATGCCAGGACCTTGGCGGTGAGGCATGGGTCCGTCAGAACCTGGCGTGGATGTCGTTCACCCGCGGTCGAATCACCGAGGCTAAGGAGCGGATCGACGAAGCGATCGCCCTGTTCGCCGAAATTGGCGATGGTGTCGGAATCACCTGGGGTCGCGGTCTGTTGGCCTATGTGCACCTGTACGAGGGCGACCTAGAGGGCGCAGCTGTGCTTGCCGCAGACGTTCTAGCGGAGGCTGAAGAACAGGGTGAGAAGTGGGGCAAGGGGATGATGCTCGTACTTCTTGGATCGGTTGCGTTGTGGTCCGGGGACCCGTTCGAAGCGGTGAATCGCGCAGAGGAAGCTGTGGCGTTGTTCGGTGAAATAGAGGATGCGCTGGCCCTGATGCAGGCCGAGGCGGTGTTGGGTCGTGCCTATGTTCGAGCCGGCCGGGTTCAGGAGGCGCGGGCACTCTTCACCCGAACGATCGATGCCCTGACCAGCGCCCCGCGCGAGGGAACGGCCGAACTCGTTCCCACCTCGGCCGCGGCAGCGATGGTGACTTTGGGCGACCCCGAAGCGGCGCATCTTTACCTCGAAGCGCTGGACCAGAGCGACGATGATGTGGGCAACTTGGGCTCATCGGAGAGACTCGTCGCAACAGCGATGGTCGCGTTGCAACGCGGCGACGCAGCCGGCGCTGTTTCCCAGTTGCAGGAGGTAATCGACGCGACCGGTGAGCTGCGGGTCGACACGAGCGCCAACGCGTCACTCGCGTTGGCGGCGGTTGCCGCCGGTGAAATCGGCCGTGCCCGCCGCCACTCGGCGATCGTGTCCGAGTCGGTCAACGCGAGTTATCCGGACCGGATGTTCGCGATCATCGCCCAGGTTTTGTGCGATGCCCTCGACCGCGACGACGATGCCTTCGACCTGTCGCTAACCGAACTTCGTCGGATGCGCCGCGCGGGTGAGGATCAGATGACCAGGATGCTTTCGCTGATGGCTGAATCGGCAGCGCTAGCGGCGATTGGGCATGCCGACGCCACCGCGCGAGAGGAAGAGCTCCAGGCGCTGCTTAGCCAGCTTGGCATTGAACCAAGTGGCTGGCGTCGGGTGTTTGCCGACGCGCTGGCGGTTACCTAGGACGGTTGCTTCGTAACCCGCAGGTAGGGGCGTTGTTCGTCCCAGCCGCCGGGGAACAGTTTCTCGGCTTCCTCGTTGCTGAGAGCCGGAACGATGATGACGTCGTCGCCCTGCTTCCAGTTGACCGGGGTGGCTACCTTGTTCGAGTCGGTGAGCTGAAGTGAATCGATTACCCTCAGTATCTCGTCGAAGTTGCGGCCAGTGCTCGCCGGGTAGGTCAGCGTGAGTCGCACCTTGTTATTGTTGTCGATTACGAATACCGAACGCACGGTCAGCGTGTCGTTGGCGTTCGGGTGGATCATGTCGTAGAGGTTGGCGACCGCCTTGTCGGGGTCGCCGATCATCGGGAAGTTGACCGCGGTGCCCTGGGTCTGTTCGATGTCTTGGGCCCAGGCGCG
>JADFOM010000212.1 GCA_022562835.1 Acidobacteriota bacterium
CGGACCTCGTAGTGGATATGGGGCGTCATATTCTTCTTCTCGTGTCTCAGGCTGACGTCTTGCGCCGGCCCCAGGAGAGCGCCCCTCTTGACCGGGGCGCCTTCTTTAAGGGCAGCGTTGTTCATGTAGAACATCTTAACGGTGTAACCCGTCCATTTGCCAGTGCCCTCAATGTGGGTGGAATGGAGGCCCTCGTTGTCCTCATGGTATACCAAGCTTTTCTTGATCACCACGCCGTCGATGGGCGCGGGGACCATCTGGCCCGGTCTTACGGTGATGTCCACGCCTTCATGAGGCCCATGTGTGCGCTGCGACCGAAAATTGCCGTCGCCTTCCGAATCCGAGCGGATCACGCCTCCTTCCGGAATAGAAAACTTAGGATTCTCGAGGTCCGGGAGATCAGGCTTCCGGGGCTCGCCGTCGGATCGCTCCGGGGCGTATATCGCCTCAATCCCCGACGCATCCTTCTTACCTTGAGCCTGTTGGGCGAACTGGACGGTTCGCTCCAACTCCCGCTCCGTCTCCCCGCCGGGGCCCATCAAGCCGTCTTCCTTCAAGCCGCGTATTGACTGGAAGCCCGAGATGCCCCGCGCCAACAGGGAATCGGCCTCGTCACTTGGATCGCGGGCCAATTCGGCCGGGTAGTGGCCCGCCAGGGCCAGCGCCCGCTTGGTGGCCATAACGTCTTCCGGCCGGTTGGCGCGTCCCGGGCCCACCTGGCTGCCCAGCCCGAAGATATCCGATATCCGCCGCTTCTCTCCCCTCAAGGCCTTGCCCAGCCAGGCTTCCGTCTCCTCCCCCGGGGCCATGACGCCGTCCACCTTGAGCCGGTTCCGCTCCTGGAAGGACTCGATGGCCTGGAACATGCCCCCGTCCGGCCAGGGCGTCAGGCCGTAGTCCGGGACCTGGTAGAAGCCGAGCCGCTTCAGGGCGCGCTTGGTGAGGACCGTGTCATCGGGTTCCACGCCCACGTTGCGGGCGACCAGGCCCTTCAGCCTGAAATTCCGGGTTGCGTGTTCGGACATGGCGGACTTCACTCAACAACACGACCCTGCGGCCAAACCGACCGACATCTCGCCCCGCCAACGGGCCCGACTCCGCAAGGCCGGCGTCGGGGACGGACTTGGGATCGAGGAACGCAAACCCGCGTGGATGCGGGTCAAGCTCGAGACCGGCCCGGACTATTTGCGCCTCAAGAAGGTGGCTCGGGGACTCAACCTCAACACCGTGTGTGAGGAAGCGGGATGCCCAAACATTTTCGACTGCTGGAACGACGGCACCGCGACGTTCATGATCAACGGAACCCGCTGCACGAGGGCATGCGGGTTCTGTCAGGTCGACACACGCCGTCCCGAGCCGCTCGACAGCGACGAACCGGCACGGATCGCTCAGGCCATATCGGAGATGACACTCGACTACGCGGTGATTACCACCGTGGCGCGCGACGATCTCGCCGATGGAGGCGCAGCAGCGTTCGCTGCGACCATTGAAGCGATTCGGTCACAGAACCCGGACACGCTCGTCGAGGTGCTGATCTCGGACTGCCGTGGCGAGACCGGGTCGCTCGACACGATCTTCGCTGCTCGACCGGACGTGTTGAACCACAATCTGGAAACGGTCGCGCGCCTGCAACGTGCCGTACGGCCGTCAGCAGGCTATGCCCGAAGCTTGGCGGTGCTGGCGCGAGCGAAGTCTGCGGAACTGGTCACCAAGTCATCGCTGATCGTGGGAATGGGTGAATCGTTCGATGAGGTCGTGGGCGCCATGGCCGACCTCGCCGCCGTGGGCACCGACATAGTCACCGTTGGCCAGTACTTGCGCCCGAGTCCTGGGCACATCCCGGTGTCTCGATGGTGGGCCCCTGATGAGTTCGAGCGGCTCAAACAAATCGGTGAAGACGAGCTCGGGCTCTCCCATGTCGAGGCCAGTCCCTTGACACGTTCGAGTTTCCACGCGAAACAGGCTGCCGCGGCAACTCCAGTGAAGCTGCGCTCACGCGTTGAAGGTGTCAGACACTGAGCGCATTGTGCACTTGGACCAAGCTGGTTCTGCGCTCACGCGTTGCGGGTGTCAGACACTGAGCGCATTGTGCACTTGGACCAAGCTGGTTCTGCGCTCGGTGTCTGACACCGATGTACCACCAATCCGGTGAGTGACACAGCACGGTGCCATCATGGCTCGCGTGCAGATGATCAACTCTGAGATCGTGTTGTCTCCGACGGACCTGGTCGGATTCCTCGAATGCGGACACCTCGCCTCTCTCGATCGTCTCGCCGCGGTCGCAGGGTCGATCGAGGTTCCCCATGGAGGTGAGTCCGATCTCGCACTCGAGCTGCTCCAGCGACTCGGCTTAGCGCATGAGGCCGCATACCTCGAAGATCTTCGCGGCGAGGGCTTGAGCATCGTCGAGATCGACGCCGAAGATCTCCATTCCGCTGTTGAGGCGACCAACGTCGCAATGGCTGATGGCGTCGACGTGGTGTTTCAGGCTGCGTTCCTGGATGGCCGTTGGCGCGGCTACGCAGATTTCCTGCGGCGCGTCGAGCAACCCAGCGACCTGGGGGCATGGAGTTACGAACCGTTCGACACCAAGCTGGCTAGGGCCAGCAAGGTCGGCGCCGTGCTCCAGCTAGCCGACTACGCGGAGCACCTCAGTTCGATTCAGGGTCGCGAACCCGACCGCATCCACGTCGTGCTCGGCGACCGATCGATCGAATCGTTCGTCTCCGCCGACGTGTTGCCCTATCTGCGGCGGGCCCGGCAGCGCCTCCTCGAACACATCGAAGCGGACAACGAGACCCATAGCGAGCGGTGCGGTCACTGCAGCTTGTGTCGTTGGCAACCACGCTGCGAGGCGGAGTGGTACGACCGCGACGACCTACGGCTCGTCGCCAGGCTCGGGCGTGCTCAGGCGGACCGTCTGCGTGAGGTCGGAATCGCGACCACTGTCGAGTTGGCGTCAGCTGGCGATGACGACCGGCCGGCTCGGGTGGGGGAGGGGCCGTTCGCCGCCCTTCGTCGTCAAGCACGACTCCAGGTGTCGGCTCGCGGTGAAGTCGACTCGATTGAATTGCTCGACCCCGACGAGCACCCAGGTGGTGGATTCGAGCTGCTGCCAGAGCCCAGCGAAACCGATCTGTTCTTCGACCTCGAGGGCGACCCACACCATCAGCCCCGCGGGCTGGAGTATCTCTGGGGGCTGTCCGACACGACCGATGCCTACCGAGCTTGGTGGGGTCACGACCACGCCGCCGAACGGGTGGCGTTCGAGGCGGTCATCGACCGCTTCACCGCACACTGTGACGCCAATCGCAGCGCGCGCATCTATCACTACGCGAACTACGAGATCGCCGTGCTCAAGCGCCTCTCGGCACTGCACACGTCGCGGGAGGCAGAGCTCGACCGGCTGCTGCGCGAGCGCCGCTTCGTCGACCTCTACAAGGTCGTGCGCGGTGCCGTCGCCACTTCGCGGCCTGGCTACTCCATCAAAGAGCTGGAACATTTCTACCGGCCTGGGCGCAACACTCGAGTGGTTTCGGGGCTTGAGAGCGTCGTCGAGTATCACCGCTGGATAGCGCAGGGCGATCAGGCCGTGCTCGATGACATCGAGGCATACAACACCGACGATTGCGTCTCCACCCGTCAGCTGCGCGACTGGTTGGAGGCGCGCAGAGCAGAAGCGGAGAGCACCTACAGACCTATCGATCGGCCACCGTCGACGGTCGCGGATGTCGACGAACGCGACGACGGCGCGTCGGCCGCCCGACGGGTCGAGGCTCTGTTCGCGCAGCTCACCGACGGCGATCCCGAATCGTTGGCCGAGTCCGACCGGCTGATCGCCTATATGTTGGGATTTCACAGGCGCGAGAACCGGGCTGCGTGGTGGCAGTATTTCGCACGCCTCGAGATGACCCCCGCCCAGTTGCATGATGACGCAGAAGCGATTGGGGGCCTGGAATTCGTAGGCGAGGTCGGCATCATGGCCCGCTCGAAGATCTACCGCTATGGGTTCGACCCTGAGCAGTCCTACAAGCTGCGCGTTGGCGACAAGCCGTTGGACCCAGAGCCCGACGGGGAAAAGATCCGCGGAGCAGGTGAGGTCGTGGCGATCGACCCGCGTTCGGGCACGATCGACCTCAAACGCGGTACGGCCCGACACGCTGCTGCGTTAGTACCCCCGGGACCGCCATCGATCGATTTACTCGAGGCGGCCGTGGCAGCAGTCGCAACAGGTCAGACCGATCGAACCGCGCTCGATGCACTGCTCGAACGCCGTCCACCGCTGTTGATCGCTGGTGCTGAATCCATTGTCGAAGGCGAGACGCCAGCCGAACGGTTCGTGCGCCTCGGACGCTCGCTCGACCACGGCACGCTCGGCGTGCAGGGTCCTCCCGGGACCGGCAAGACCCATCACGCCACCGAGCTCATCATCGGCCTCATCGCCGACGGCAAACGTGTTGCGGTAACGGCCAATAGCCACTCTGTGGTCCTCAACCTGCTCGAGAGGGTCCTAGCTGGTGCGGGCGAGGGTTTTGCCCCCGAAGACGTTGTCAAGGTTGGTGGCGCGGGATTTGATGCGGGCACACATATCGGGGCCTCGCGTGACGCGGCGCAGCGTTGGGGCGAAGGCGAGGGCAAGGTAATCGGCGGAACCGCATGGCTGTTCTGCCGCGAGGACATGCGTTCGTCGGTCGATGTACTGGTGATCGAGGAGGCCGGGCAGTTCAGCCTCGCGAACGCGGTTGCGGCGTCACCGTGCGCTGACAGCCTGGTGCTCATCGGCGACCCCGCTCAGCTCGATCAGCCGATCCAGGCTGTGCACCCGCCGGGTGTGGCGGTCTCGGTGCTCGGCCACTTTCAGGGTGACGATGCCACGCTGCCCACAGAGCGCGGCGTGTTTCTCGACACCACATATCGGATGCATCCTGCGCTTTGCTCGTTCGTGTCGGCGCTTAGCTACAGCGGGCATTTGGCGAGCGCGGCGAACGTGACCGACCGCTCGATCGACGGGGTCAGAGCTGGACTGCATTGGGTGCCTGTCGATCACGTCGGCAACGCAAGTTCAAGCCGCGAGG
>JADFOM010000213.1 GCA_022562835.1 Acidobacteriota bacterium
GTGTCGAGCTGCGCGAACCTGGCCAGTGATGACGCGACCGTGTAGTCATTGATCTCTTCGGTCTCGAAGGGTTGAAAAACGACCGCCTCGCCCGTGTAGCGACTCACGGCAAACGAACGGATCTGCTCGCGTAGCGCTTCGAGATCAGCGCTCGATAGCTCCAGTTCGACCGCGAGATCGTCGATGCGAACCTGCGTTAGCTCGACTGCGCCCTCCGCTTCGTTCAACCTCGCGGTCGCGTCATCGGCCCGCGCCTGGGTTTTGGCCATGCGCCCCGCGATCTCCTCGACATCAGCGCGCGCAGTCTCGAGATCACTTTGTGCCTCAGCAGGCAGTGTAGTGGCACCCAAAATTATGGCCGCGAGGACCAGACCCAGTTTCCGCACGGCGCTACCCTAGACGCGCGCGGGCCAACATTGCAGTTCAGTGACGATCTCTTTTGGGAGAAATTTCGCGATGGGGGCTATCACAATTAACGATCGGTCTCGTCTGTGATTTCTCCGACGAGCTCCTCCACAACATCTTCAAGACTCAACAACCCCACCGTCGCCCCCTCATCCTTGATGATCGCGAGGTGTTGTCGATTCTGCTTCAACCGGACCAGCACCGACTCGAGCGAGGTATCCACCTGGATCTGCGGCAGCCGCCGAATCGCCTCGAGCGGTACGGGTTCGGACTGCGAGGCCAGATCGAGTCGCACCAGATCCTTTGCGTGGACGTAGCCGATGACGTCGTCGAGCCCTGTCGAACCGGACACGGGAAGCCTCGAATGCCCGGTCCGTACGATCACCGCCTCGACCTCGCTCAGCGACATCGTCCGATCGACTGCGGCGATGCGGGCGGCCGGGACCATGACCGACCCTGCGGTCTGCTCCCCGAAATCCAACACACCTGCGAGCAGCCCGTGTTCGAACTCATCGATCTCGCCGATACGAAGCGACGACTCGAACATCTTTGACAGTTCTGCCCGGGTGTGAGCGTGGGCTATCTCGGATGTGGGCTCGAAGCCGAGCACGATCACGATGCTGTCGGCGAGCTTCGTCAATACCCAGATGATCGGACCAAACACCGCGAACACCGCACGGTTGACCGGGGCCACGAACATCGCGACGCGCTCTGGCGTGGTGATCGCGATCGTCTTGGGCACCATCTCACCCAAGACGATGTGCAAGACGACGACGATGAGCAGCGCCATGATGAACGAAACCGTATGGACCACTCCCGACGGCCACCCGAAGATCGAGTCGAGCGGACCCTCGAGCAGTCCGGCAATAGTCGATTCACCGATATAGCCGAGTGCGAGTGATGCCATCGTCACGCCGAGCTGTGTACCAGCGAACTGGGATCCAAGATCGCTGAGAGCCTCGAGAGCGTACTCCGCCCGGCGCGACCCGGCGTTGGCCTTGACCTCGAGACGCGAGGGCCGGCTGGTTACAAGCGCGAACTCAGAAGCGACAAACCAACCGTTCGCGAGGATCAGCAGGAACGCTAGCCCGAGCGCCAAACCGGTCATGGTCGATCACCTCGAGGCTGCGCCACGCGAACAGTCGCGACGCGTCTGCGATCCATTGCGACGACCTCAATGCGCCAGCCGTCTTGATCGACAATCTCTCCGGGCACCGGAATGTGACCTAGTAGAGCAACGACGAACCCTGCGATCGTCTCATAGTCGCCGTCGGGCATCTCGAAGCCGCAGGCGTCTCGTACTTCGTCGCCGTGCAACGAGCCAGCCATAATCGTCGAGCCGGGCTCCTCAACTCTCGTCAATGCGGGCTCGTACACATCATGTTCGTCGTCGATTTCACCGACGATCTCCTCGAGGAGATCTTCGATCGTGAGAATTCCAGCGAATCCGCCGTGTTCGTCGATCACAACCGCTAGGTGTTCGCGCGTCGAGCGGAAGTCGCCGAACAGCTCCTCGAGCTCACGCGTTTCGGGCACCGCCATCGGCTCTGACATGATCGCCGAAACGGACGACTCGAGACGTCGGGCCACCGGAAGCGTGTAGATCGCCTTGACGTATACAACACCGACGACGTTTTCGGCGTCTTCGCCGAATACGGGGAACCGAGACTTTCCGGTCTCTCGTGACAGCTCGACCAGTTCGGTGACCAGCGCGTCTTGTCCGATCGAGATCACGTCGGGGCGCGGCACAAGCACTTCGGCGACCCGCTTGGTCCCGAAACGAATCGAGCGGGTAAATAGATCCACATCCTCAGGGTCGAGGTTGCCCTCCTCGGCTGCGTCGGAGATCAGCCCTTCGAACTCCTCGCGGGTAGGAGTGTGGTCGAGCTGAGCGGCCGGCTCGACACCGAACACGCGAACGATGCCGTTGGCAAACCCGTCGAGTAGAGAAATTAACGGTTTGGCCACAACGCCCCATACCTGAGCGATTCGGGCAAACATCTCCGACACTGAGTAGGGACGACCTATGGCGATCGATTTGGGTACCAGTTCGCCAAGTACAACCTGAGCCATCGTCGCGAGGGCCAGCGCAAGGACGATCGACACACCTTGACTCGCTCCCTCGCCAAAGACCGACTCCGTCGGCCCGTGGATCAATCCGGCGATGGCCGGCTCTGCCACAAAACCCAATAGAAGCGAAGTGGCTGTGATACCGACCTGGGCCCCTGAGAGATGATACGACAGACGCGCCAGCAGACGTTGCACGACCCGGGCTGTCCTGTGACCGTCTTCGACGCGTTGGGCCACCCGCGATGGGTTCAACGCCACAAGGCTGAACTCGATCGCGACGAAGAGGGCGTTCGCACCGATCAACACCGCGACGGCGACGAGACCGATCGTTGCGCTCAAGACGTGTTCGATTCGACAGAGGGGGGCGAAGTGGGTCGAACCATGGCCGACCAAGCGTAGACCGCCAACCCCAGAGTTACGCTGACCGTCAAATGCCCGCCATCGACCGCGACTCGGCGACCGCCGAGATCATCTACGAGCCCGTCGCGGTGCAGCGCCGCTTCGATCCTCCCCGTAGGTCGATCGACCCCAATTCTTCGCACCATTGGGTCAGGCGCCTCGCCCCACTGATCGCCGCACGCCGTTGGCGATTCATCATCGCCATGATCGCAGGCGTAGGGGGTCTGATCACCCAGGTCGCTGTGCCAGCGATTATCGGCAACGCAATCGACAACGGGCTCCGAACAAATATCAACCCATATGTATTCACCCTGATTCTGCTCGCATTCCTGCGCGTCGGTTTCTACTACGTATTTCGGCTCGGCCTGTTTCAAGTGTCCCTCGGTGTTGAAGCCGACCTTCGCACACTGATCTATGAACACCTCACGCGTTTGTCATTTGACTATTACGACCGGACCCAGTCCGGACAAATCATCTCCAGAGCCAACAGCGACATTCGTTCCATCCAGGTGCTGATGTCATTCGGCCCGCTCGTCGCGACGTCGGGTCTGATGTTCTTGTTCGCGTTCGCCTACATGCTCACGATCAACGTTTCGTTGACGCTGGTCGCAGCCGCACTGCTACCCGGGGTGTACGTGTTGGGTCAGCGCATGCGCCGTCTGGTGTTTCCGCTTTCATGGGTCAGCCAGTCACGTCAAGCCGAGATCGCCACGATCGTCGACGAGAACGTAAACGGGGTTCGAGTGGTTCGCTCGTTCACCGCCGAGCAACGCGAGGTCACCAAGCTCGCCGCCGCCGCCGAACGTCTCAAATGGTCACAAATCGAGACGATCGCTGCGCGGGCGCGCTACAACCCCGCGATCGAGGCGCTCCCCCGGCTGAGCATGGCCATGGTTCTGGTCTACGGCGGCTGGCTGGCTATCGAGGGGCAGGTGTCGATCGGTGACCTGGTCGCGTTCAGCTCCTACGTCATCATGATGCAGGTGCCGTTCCGCATGATCGGCTTTTTGGTCCTCCAGTACGAGCGGGCGGCCGCCAGCGCTCAGAGAATCTACGAAATCCTCGATGAACCTCTGAGCATCGTCGACTCTCCGGGCGCAGAGGATCTGCCGGCGCCACCCACCCGAATCGAGTTTCGCGACGTGCACTTCGCGTACGGATCGGGCGAAGAGGTGCTTCGCGGCATCAATCTCAAGATCGAACCCTCCGAAACCATCGCCATCGTCGGACGAACGGGGAGCGGGAAATCCACCATTGCCAGGCTGATCGGCCGCTACTACGACGTGAACTCCGGCAGTGTGCGCCTCGACGGAATCGATGTCAGATCCGCCACGTTGCGCAGCGTTCGTCATCACGTCGGCACAATCCCTGACGAGGCGTTCCTATTCTCAGCTTCGATACATGACAACATTGCGTTCGGCCGCCCAGGCGCAAGTCGCGACGAGGTCGTCGAAGCCGCCCGCAGCGCCCGGGCTGACCAATTCATCAGAGCGCTCGATCAGGGCTACGACACCGTCACCGGCGAACGAGGCTTCACTCTTTCGGGCGGTCAACGCCAACGGATATCGATCGCCCGCACGATACTCGAACGGCCATCCATCCTCGTGCTCGATGACGCCACGAGCGCGATCGATGTGCAGGTAGAAGCAGCAATCCACGAGGCGCTCCGCGATCAGCTGGCTGCGACGACAACCGTGCTCGTCGCCCATCGCCTCTCAACAATCGCGTTGGCCGACCGGGTGGTGTTGGTCGAAGACGGCGTGATCACCGCGTCCGGCAGCCACGAGACGCTTCTCGCGACCAACCCTCGTTACTCAGCTGTTCTGGCGGACGCCGCCGCCGTCGACCAGGCGGCGAACTGATGGCGATGTTCGGTCCCGGCTCGTGGGGCGGTCAGACGAGCGTGCAGGCGAACCAGGCTGCGGGACTCCCCCACGCCGGTGTTCCCGGCGAGCTCGGCCGCCAGATCGACGAGGTCCTCGCGTCTGAGCCCGAACACGGTGAACCTGATGTGGACTTCGTCCAAGTTGAGGAGCCGCAACCCGAGTTCACACTCCGATCTTTTCTAAGACCGCACTGGGCCGCGATGGGTGTCGCCTTCATCCTCGTCCTAGTCGAAACCGTCGCGCTTCAAACTGGA
>JADFOM010000214.1 GCA_022562835.1 Acidobacteriota bacterium
TCGAATGGGGTCGCACCGAGGCTAGTGCTACCATCGATCGATGCCCTCGCCACTCGAGCTACCGGTTGTAGCCCTTAGTACCCAACAGCGCTGCGGTCTAACGTGTGCGTATGGACGTCACAGACGAGACCGGCATTTTCAACCCTCTCGCCCCCGGGTACACAGAAGACCCGTACTCGCACTTCGCTATCGTACGTAGTAGTGCGCCGGTGCAGCAGACCCTCGTCGGGCCGTGGGCCTTGTTCAGCTATGACGATGTTTTTGCTTTGCTACGTGATCCCGAGCTGAGCGTCGACGATGCCAACTCCACGCCCGACGGCGACGACGACCGGCAGGCCAAGTTCGAAGAGTTGCTTGCCGAGTTCGAGGTCGATGCCCGCGGCGACAGCTCGATCCTCAACACCGATCCACCCGATCACACCCGCCTGCGCAAGCTTGTCTCGAAAGCCTTTACGCCGCGCGTGATCGAGTCGCTGCGAGATCGGATCCAATCGCTGGTGGACGAAGCCCTCGATCCAATGAACGATTCAGGTCACGGCGATGTCGTCGACGAGCTGGCATTTGCTCTGCCGTTCGATGTGATCAGCGAGATGCTCGGCATGCCGCCGGGCGACACCCTGGCGTTGCGGGGATGGTCAGAAGCGATGGTCAAGACCCTCGATCCGATCATCTCCGATGACGAGTTTCGTGAAGCCTTCGTGTCGGCGCGCAAGATGGACGCCCACATCGAACAAGTCATCGAGTGGAAACGAGCTAATCCCGGTGATGACCTTCTGACAGGCCTGATCGAGGCTGAAGACGATGGTGACCGTCTGTCGTCGATCGAGCTACGCGACCAGGTGACGTTGTTGTTCATCGCTGGACACGAAACGACCGTGAATCTGATCGGCACCGGCATCTTCGAGTTGCAACGCAACCCTGAGCAGCTCGCCACTTTGCGCGACGACCCATCGCTCACTCAAGACGCCATAGACGAGTTATTGCGCTTCATCGCCCCGGTGCAGTTCTCGCGACGGATCGCCACCAAAGACGTCACCTATCGAGGGCTGGTCATTCCAAAGGGTTCGTTCATTTTCGCCTGTCTCGCGTCAGCGAATCGTGATCCCGATCACTTCGGCGAAACGGCGGACCAACTAATCCTCGATCGACCGAACGCCAGCCAACACGTCTCGTTCGGTAGTGGAAGTCACTACTGTCTCGGCTCGTCGCTGGCGAAACTCGAAGCCGAGATCGCGATCGGTACGTTCATCAGTCGTTTCCCGGATGC
Organism: Acidobacteriota bacterium; assembly: GCA_022562835.1. Taxonomy (GTDB): domain Bacteria; phylum Actinomycetota; class Acidimicrobiia; order Acidimicrobiales; family SHLQ01; genus JADFOM01. The sequence goes on from JADFOM010000214.1 coordinate 1,268, forward strand.
TGTAATCGAGGGCGAGCCGCACTGGAACGGCCGGATGAACCTGCGCGGCCTCAAGTCGCTTCCGATGAAGGTTCGCTAGACGTGGCAGAACAATCGGTCATCGACGCGGTCGATGCCAATGGGTTCGCCATTCTTGACGATGTCATCGATGGAGCCACTGTCGCTCGCTGCCGCGCCGCCCTCACAAGAGCCGCGGAGCACTCCGAAGAGATCGGTGTGTCGACGCGGATGGAGGCGCTAGACCCTGGCGGACGCAATGTCAGGGTTTATGACCTGATCGAACACGACGAGGCATTCGTCGAGCTGATCGGTCACGAGGTAATCGTCGACTATTGCCGAGCATTGTTGGCGGAGGACTTCGTGATCTCGAACTTCACGGCGAACACCGCTCTGCCGGGCAGTCAGTCGATGAACCCGCACTGTGACCAATCGACAGTGATGCCAGAGCCATGGACCGAGCGTCTCTGTTTTAATGCCATCTGGTGCCTGCACGATGTCGATGAGGAGAATGGTGCGACCCGCTACCTTCCCGGCAGTCATCACTTCGGCCGTTTTGACGAGGTACCCGACAACCCAGAAGAGAACATGCTCTCGTTCGAAGCCAAGGCTGGCTCCGTTATCTTGATGGATGGGCGTCTCTGGCATACCTCCGGCGCAAACACGAGTTCTGATCGGCACCGGGCAATGCTCTTTGCGTTTTATGCCCGGTCATTCATCCGTTTGCAGAACAACTGGTGGCGAACCCTGTCACGGGAGACCCGCAGCACCCTTAGCCCGCAGATGAAGAACTGGCTCGGCCTCGACATGGGCAACATCGAATACGGCACCTACCTCGCGGAACACTGACGCTAGGGACCTAGGACGCGAAGATCGCTTCGTCGTTCGCGAATGCCTTGAGTTCGATGGCGTTGCCGCTTGGATCCAAGAAGAAGCAGGTGTGTTGCTCGCCCACCTGCCCCTCGAAGCGCACCTGCGGCTCAATAAGGAATTCCGTGTCGTGCTCTACGAGTCGTGCCACCAATTCGAGCCACGCTGAAACGGACAGGATAAGTCCGAAGTGACGTACCGGCACCGCCTCTCCGTCGACGCTGTTGGTGGCCGTGGACCCACCCGATGAGGTGTCGAGATGCGCGACGAGCTGATGTCCGTGAAAGTTGAAGTCAACCCATTCCTGCGTACTGCGGCCCTCGCTACATCCGAGTAGATCACCATAGAAGCGGCGTGCAGCGGCCAGATCGTCTACCGGGAACGCGAGATGAAAACGCGGGCGTTGTTCCGCGCTCATTGATCGACCGACCAGCGCGATCGTTCCACCAGCGCGGCAACGACAGCGGTCAACGAGGCGGCCCCTACCAGCCAGATGCCCCAGGAAATATCGACCTCAAGAAACGCGAAGCGCTCCATCGCTGCGTCGGCCTCAGCATCTAGATCAACGATGTCAACAAGGAACACGATGAAGCCGATCACTCCTGCCAACAAGATGATGAGCTTGAGGATCAGGCTGCGAACACCAACGAACAAGATGCCAGCGACCGCAGCGAGCACCAAGCCGGCGACGATGGTGACTATTCCGACCGTACGGTCGAAGCCAGACTGCGAACCCCCATGAGAGCCCCCGAAGCTGACCCACGGGGCGAATGATCCCACGATCATCGCGATCCCCATAAGAAATATGACGACCGCGACCATACGATTCGATCCGCGGTCGACTTCGGGGCGGGGGCCCTCGAGCGAGCCTCTCCATGTGGTTGGTGGCGCGGGCAACCTTGCTGCGGGCGGGGCGGTTCGAAGCTGCTGAGCAACCGGTGTGGCTACCACGCGAATCTGTTCGGTCGTCGGCGGCTGATCGGGAAACCTGGCCGGCTCAGTTGCGCGACGATCCCCGGTCAGCGTCGGCCCGTCCGTCGTCGGCGGAGTGTCCGGCAGCGTCAAATCACGCCCATCGAATGCGGCCGCGTGGCGCGGGTCGGGGTGCTTGTCGGGTGGGTACCACTTGCCGTTTGACGCGGCCCACCAGCCGGGACCATTCGAGACATCGCTCATCATCTCAGGTTAACGCTGAGATGATGGCTCCGTTGTGACGGCTAGCTTGCTTGCGACGCTTGCAGCCGTGGCGGCGTGAGCGACTCGACTGGAGCGCCGGGCGGGATTTGAACCCGCGGCTTTACGGCTTTGCAGGCCGTCCCCTTGGACCACTCGGGCACCGACGCACGTGACCGCCCCGAAAGGCCGGACAACGCCGTGAATCGTACCGGACCAGACGTTCAGTTCGTGGGGATTGTGATCGACGCCTCCGAAATGGCGTGATCGAGCGCTGTTTGAGACCCTTGGTCATGTCCAGTCCTCGTTCACCGACCGATCTCCTCGAGGCTTTCGGTACCGACCGTCGCCAGCTCGGCGAAGCTACGCTCGCCGAGACCTACACGATGCAGGGCCTGCTCAGCGTGTTGTGGTTCGGTGCGCAGGATGCTCGCGATGTCGTGATCTGTTGCTCTGGTGCAATGGGTGGCCTGATCGGACCCGCTCGCGGGGTGTGGCATGACCTGGGAGTCACGGGGCAACAACTTGGACGTGGCCTAGCCATAGTCGACTACCGACAACCCGAGGACGACAACCTCTGTCTGATCGACGCACTCGCCACCGCTGATCGTGCCCTGCGACAAGGTGCCGAACGGCTGTTATTCGTGGGACATTCGTTCGGGGGCGCCGTCGCGGTGCAATGTGGCATTGCCACGGCCGACGCGTGTGTCGGGGTACTCGGATTAGCTACGCAGAGTGCGGGATGTGAGAACGCCATGGCACTTGCGCCCACGCCGCTGCTGTTGCTGCACGGCTCCAACGATCAGATTCTGCCATCGGTGTCGTCGCTGGCGGTGCGAGACCTGGCCGGATACGGCGACGTAGAGATCATCGAAGGAGCTTCACATGGGCTCTCCGAATGCGTCGATGTCATCACGGATCGTGCCGAGACATTCTTCAACCGCTGTTTCACGCCATCCGAAACGGAGACGCCCGGTTGACCACGTGAGAAAGAGAGCGGAAGACGAGATTTGAACTCGCGACCCTCACCTTGGCAAGGTGATGCTCTACCAGCTGAGCTACTTCCGCAGTAGACCAGAATGTATCAGGGCCGGTTCAGGCCCCCACCCTTGACCGGACCGCCTCGGCCAGCCTCTGCGCCGTCTCCCGTTCACCGATGCTGTCGATTACCTCGCGCACACCGCCAGACTCGAATACGAGGGCGGCCTTACGCTCATCCTGCCATCCGGTGACCGTCAGGTCGGCGGCCAATGCGAGCCGTTCAACGTTGGGTTCCCACTCACGATCATTCACAAAAATCAGCGAACGATCGGTCAGCGCAGCCACTCCGTTATGTCCGCGGTAACGACCGACCGACAAGACCTCGACCCGTTCCGCTGGCTCGAGAATCGCGGCGAGGACACCAAGGGCGACGCGCCCATTTCGTTTGGCGGACATGCCGAGCGCTGCATGGCTGAGTCCAATGTTGTGACCGTCGGCGGGACCATCGGATAGCTCCGCGGTCGGCATTTCGGGAGCGGGAGACGGGGGTGGTTGCGCCGGAGCTGCCGCGGCGGGAGGAGGCGGAGTCGGCGCAACACTCTCCTGCGCGCCAGACGCCGGAGGAGGAGGCGGCGGGACAGAACTCGCCTCGGTGTCGTTCGATGGGTTCTCTGATGAATCAGGCACAGGGAGTCTCCAGTTCGACGATCCGGTGTCA
>JADFOM010000215.1 GCA_022562835.1 Acidobacteriota bacterium
ACGACGGTTCGACCCTCGGTCAGCCGATCGATCGAGCGCTCCACGATCAGCTCGGTACCGGGATCGAGGCTCGAGGTCGCCTCATCGAGCACGATGACCGCCGGGTTTTCCAGCGCCGACCGCACGACGGAAATCAACTGCCGTTCGCCGGCGGAGAAGTTCGCTCCGCGCTCATTGACGACGGTGTCGAGCTCGGCGCCGAACGCCTCGAAGCGATCGCGTAGACCAAGCTCGTCAATCGCTTGCCACAACCGCTCGTCGTCAGCGGACCCATCGCCGATAAGAAGGTTGTCGCGAACCGTGCCATCGAAGAGAAACCCCTCCTGGGGCACGACGACGATGCGCTTGCGTAGCGAGGCCAGCGAGGTATCGCGCAAGTCAACGCCAGCAAAGGAGACGACTCCCTCAGTCGGGTCATAGAAACGCACCATCAACTTGGCCAAGGTCGATTTGCCCGCCCCGGTTGGACCCACCAACGCCAGGCGACGACCGGCCTCGAGACGAATAGACACATTGGACAGAACCGGTTCACCGTTCGCATACGCAAACGACACCGATTCGACAACGAGGGCGCCGCTTAGCGGCAGCTCGACCCTCGCCTCTCCATCGGTGATCGAGGGCTGCTCGTCGAGCAGGCCGTAAAGTTTCTCGAGCGCTGCCGCCGACGCCTGAAGGGTGTTGAGCAGTTGGGACAACTGCTGGATCGGCTCGTACAGGTTCTGGAGGTACAAGACAAAGGCCGCGACGGTGCCGACAGTGACCGCACCGCTGGTCGACAACCAACCGCCCAGGACCAGCACTGCTGCGATCGACCAGCCCTGTGCCAGCTCGATGACCGGAAAATACCACGCCGCGACCCGCTCGGTCTCGAGATGTGCTTCGAACTGTCGCTCGCTGTCTTCCTCGAAGCGCATCCGGGTGATCGGTTCCTGTGCGAATGCCTGAACAACACGTACCCCAGACAATCCCTCCTGCAATGTTGTCAGCGTCGTGCCAACCCGATCACGCAACAACAGGTATGCCCGGTGCGACTCTCGACGGAACCACGACGACGCCTTGAACACGAACGGAACCGCCACGAGCGCCACCAACGAAAGCTGCCAGCTCAACAAGAACATTACGACGAACGACCCAACGAACAGCAGGACGCCCACGATGAATGCACTCAACCCCTGCCCGACCAGCTCCTGCAATGCCTCTATATCCGCGGTCATGCGTGACACCAGTGTGCCTGTGCGATTCCGGTCGAAGAAGTCCATCGACATCCGCATTTGATGTTCGAACACCGTCCGCCGCAGATCCCGGAGAAAACCTTCACCGATGAGTCCCACCAGCACGATCACTGCTCGCCCGGCCACAAATGTCGTAAGTGCCGCGAAGATGAACATCACAACGGCTAGATCGAGCTGACCCGTGTCGCCGGTCCGTACCCCTTCGTCGATGCCGAACTTGACGATCACCGGACCAGCGAGCGTGCCCCCAGCCTGGATGACGACCACCACCGATGCCAGAACCAAAAGTCGCCGGTAGCGCTGCAAACGCGACCAGGTACGGCGCAACACCTTCTTGGGCTCCTCGACCACAAGGAGTTCCGCGGTCATGGCTGCACAGCCGCCGACTCGTCGAGCTCGCCGGTCGAATGCTGCGCGAGGATCCTGCGGTAGCGCTGTGATTCAGCGAGCAACGTCGCGTGGGTGCCTTCTTCGACGACACGCCCACCCTCGAGCACCAATACCCGATTCGCCAATGCAATGGTTGCGGGTCGATGCGCAATGATGATCGTCGTGCGACCCAACATCACCTCGTCGAGCGCATCGCGAATCTCGTGCTCCTTGGTCGGATCAACCGACGAGGTCGCATCGTCGAGGATCAGGATTCGCGGATTGACCAACAACGCGCGGGCGATGGCGATTCGTTGACGCTGGCCCCCCGACACCGAAAATCCGCTCTCACCGAGGACGGTGTCATATCCGTCGGGAAGCTCCGAAACGAAGTCGTCAACACCGGCAAGGCGGGCCGCGGCAACAACTTCCTCATGCGACGCGTCGCGATTGGCGAAGGCAATGTTTGCCGCGACCGAATCTGTGAACAGGAACGTGTCCTCAAACACCATGCCGACGTTGCGACGCAGCTCGGCAAGCGTCAGATCACGCACGTCAATGCCGTCGATCGAGATCGAACCGCTGTCGACGTCGTAGAATCGGGGAATCAGTCGAGCCAGGGTCGTCTTGCCTGAACCCGTCGTCCCAACCAACGCAACCGATTGACCGGCCGGAATATACAGATCGAGCCCATCGATAATCCTGGGGCTGTCCCCATAAGAGAAGTCGACATCGTCGAACCGCACCGCACCTTCTCCGTCGGCCATCGGAACGTGGTTGTGGCTGTCCACGATCTGCGGGTCAGTTCCCAGAACCTCGTACACCCTTGCGGCGGACGCGCCCGCCCGCGACATCTGCGCAACGATGAACGACGTCATGCGCAGCGGAAAAATCAACAACAGGATGTAGAAGTTGAACGCGACCAGGTCGCCGATGCTGAGGTACCCGTCGATCACCCGGTGGCCACCAAACCACAGCACTCCGATGAGACCGACGGTGGGCAACAATTCGAGCAGTGGATTGAACACCGCGCGTAGACGCGCCAGACCCATCCCCTGGTCATAGACCCGATCCGCGCCCTCGGCCAGTTTCGCCATCTGCACCTCCTCGGCGCCGTGCCCCTTCACGACGCGTATGCCCGATATCGATTCCTCGACTACCCGAGATACGTCGGAAAGACCCGCCTGAAGCTCAGACGCGATGGGATGAATTGCGTCGTTGAAGCGCCGTGCCGCAATGGCGAGGAACGGCAGGGCCGCGACGGCGACAAACGCCGTTGGAGCGTCGATCGAAAACAACACCGCACAGATGCCGACAACCATTACAACGTTGGCGCCACCCACGGGGATGAAAACCAGCAGCAGCTGGATCTGCTTCAGGTCCAGGTTCGCTCGGGCCATTAGATCCCCGACGTTGGCGACGTCGTGATAGCCGAAATGTAAGCCCTGAAGGTGATCGAAGAGCCGCGATCGAAGATCGGCTTCTGCGCGCAGCGACAACGCGAAGGCCGCGTATCGGCGCATCGATGCAGTGAACGCCGCGACCACCGCTACAGCCGCAATTCCAATCGCCCAAGCGATGACAGCGTCTTGGTTGTCGCCCTCGACGCCAGCGTCGATAGCGCTTCGCGCCATTAGCGGGATCGTGATCTTGACCACGACCCACAACAGCGACACCGTGATTCCAAATGCAGCCCAACCAGGGCTCGCACGCGCCTGTTGGCGAATCAGGTGCCATCCCCCGCGTCTTAGCTCAGTGTCGCTCGATTCTAAATCGGTCACCTAGCCGTCGAGACCGGCTGCTCAGCTGGCTGCGCCAGAGAGGTCCGCAACGGTAGGACCGTGTTCGGCAGCTAGCGGAGCGAGGGCGTCAAGGTCGAAGTCGTAGACATCCGCGGCATTGCCGGACAACATCTTGGTGACATCGACGGGATCAACGTCGTTGAATGCGTTGCCGAGGGCTCGAAGCGTATGTGGATAGCAGCCTTCGTCGTGCGGATAGTCGCTCCCCCACATGATCTTGTCGACACCAACCGCAGCCCGATCCTCAGGCGTCATCGAACCGATCAGTGAACCGACATAGCAGTTCTGCGCCCAGTACTCGCTCGGAGCACGAGGAATCGCCTGATCCGCATCGAAACCGAGCTCACCCATCTTCCCCGCACGGATACCCATAGCCATCATGTCGAGCATCCGTAGAGTTTCGGGCACCCACGACGCGCCCTGTTCGGTCAGAACGAACTTCAGAGACGGGTGGCGTTCGAATACTCCGCTCATGATCAGGTGCCACAAACCCCTATGGCTGAACCAGGAGGTCTCCACGATCCAGATGACACCACCGGCGGGCTCGTCGCCATAGTTGGGCCCGGCGCTTCCGGAGTGATGGTTGATGACCACATCTAGGTCCGCGCAGGTCTGCCAGATCAGCTCATATTCACTCGAGTGCAACGGCGCCAGCCCGGAGTCCTCGGGTGCGCCCGGCAGAAGTACGCCGCCGCGCAGTCCATTCTCCTTGATGAAGTGGATGTCCTTTACAGCCTGGTCAACGTCGTTGAGGAAGATTTGGCCTATCCCCGCCCGGCGTTCGGGGAATTCGTTACACCAGTCCACGAGCCAACGATTGTGTGCATGAATGCCGGCCAGGCGTTGGCGGTAGTCCGCTTCGCTCGGCGCACGAGCGATCAGTGAACTCGTCGGAAAAAACGGCGGAACGGTGTTCGGGAACACCACCTCTGCAACAACTCCCTGGCTCGCCATCTCGCTGATGCGCTGTTCGTTGTCCCAGTTGCGAGTGCGTTTGTTGTCCGCCTGTAGATCACGAAATGGGTTGCGATACTCACCCCGCCACGCATCGAAATCATCGTGGAACTTGGACTCGAGATAATCGCGGTATCGATCCATCGAAGCACCGGCATGACAGTCGGCCGAGATGATCGTGTAACGATCGGTAGCGTCGAGTGTTGCGGTTGCAGACATCGCTTGGTCCTTATGGTCGCCGTATCATCGATCTTGTCGCCCCGCTAGGTGATCGGTCAAGACAGCGACGTGATTTTAGGCCGTGCTGCGCAAGAACAACTCCTCCACCACCGAGTCCCAGACACCAACGGCCATCAGTGCACCGAGAGCAACACCGAGGACCACACCCGCGCCCACAAGGCCGGCTCGCCCGAATAGGTGAGCCGTTCGCGGAAACGCTACGGGCAACATTGCGATCGCTACCGGGATCGCCGCGACGCCCATCACATAGATGACCGTCGGCGCCAACGACGCGAGCGGAGCGTCGGGAGCAGCGTTGATGATGCTCGCCAGCCGTGTACCAACACAGGGACGCCATGCCGCTGCGGCGACT
>JADFOM010000216.1 GCA_022562835.1 Acidobacteriota bacterium
AAGAGCTGCCGTGGTGGCGGATCGTCAACGCCTCCGGCCGGCTCGTACCCGGTCATGAGACCGAGCATCGTCGCCGACTGGTCGACGAGGGCATCGACGTCATCGACGGGCGGGTCCGCATGGTGAAACGTTAACGCCGGTAGTCTGAGCACGCGGTTCCCGATAACACTCCGGTCGAGCCGCGCCGACTCGAGACCAGCCCGCACGAACCACGCCGGGCTAACAAAGGCGAAAATGACAGAACAAGAAACGTTCCGCGGTCTGGGTGTAGCAGACGAACTCGTGTCGGTACTCGACGCGAGGGGCATCGATGCACCCTTCCCGATCCAATCCCAAACAATTCCACCCGCGCTGTTGCGACGCGACGTCTGCGGAAAGGCGAAGACCGGTTCGGGCAAAACGCTCGCGTTCGGGCTGCCCATCCTTCAGTTGCTCGACACAGGGCAAAGCGGTGTACGCGCACTCGTGCTCGTACCGACTCGAGAACTTGCTGTGCAAGTACACGACGAACTCGAGCCGCTAGGTGCGGCGCGTTCGATCTCGCTCCTGGCCGTCTACGGCGGCGCTCCTATTGAAAAGCAGATCGCTCGCATCGAAAAGGGCGTCGACATGATCGTCGCCACGCCCGGACGACTGATCGATCTCATCGACCGCAAAGTCGTGTCTGTTTCGGGGCTCCAGCATGTGGTGGTCGACGAGGCCGACAGAATGGCCGACATGGGCTTCCTTCCGCAGGTCGAATGGATTCTGCGACACGTCGAAGGCAGCCACCAGACACTGTTGTTCTCCGCCACCCTCGACGGTGTGGTCGACACGTTGATCAAGCGTTACCAGACCGATCCGTCCATGCACGAGGTTGATTCGGGTCAGGTCTCGATCGAGCACATGCAACATCGGTTCCTCGCGGTGCACCAGATGGACAAGGTCAAGGTCGCGGCTCGCATAGCGAACACCTCCGACAAGACGATGATGTTTACAGCGACCAAGCACGGCGCCGACCGCCTAGCGAAGGCTCTCAACGACGAGGGTGTAGAGGCCGCTGCGATTCATGGTGACCTGCGTCAGAATCTGCGTGAGCGGGCCTTGCGCCAATTCGGTGACGGCGAACTCTCGGTTCTGGTCGCGACCGACGTTGCGGCGCGTGGCATTCACGTCGACGATGTCGGCACGGTAATTCATTACGATCCTCCCCAGGATCACAAGGCCTATCTGCACCGCTCCGGCCGTACCGCACGCGCCGGTGCGAACGGGCTAGCCGTGACGCTGTCATTGTGGGACCAGGAGTTGGTCATTCGTCAGCTACAACGCAGGTTGGGGCTCGAGGCCGACATCATCGAGGTGTTCTCCAATGACGAGCGTCTCGGCAACCTCTCCGAACTGATCCCCGAAACCGCCTGAACCATTGCGCTGGTTCAGCCCCCTTGGCGTCGTCGATCAGCGCACAACAGGGCTGTGAGGCTAAGACCGTCACAAACTTTTCCTTCGTCGATCAACGCCATCGCGTCGGACCATTCGAACCATTCAAGTCGCTCAGACTCGCAGCCATCGGAGGGTTCACCAATGTGGCGAGCGGTCCGTGATTCAAACAAATGGAACGTCTGATCGCTGAGCCCGTTGGACGGGTGATATGCGAGCAGGGGCCTGATCGACGTAGGTTCCCAGCCGCACTCCTCGATCGCTTCACGTCGAGCGGCCTGCTCCGGTGTTTCGCCAGACTCGATTCGGCCACCGGGGACTTCCCACCCCCAAGTGTCGGTGACGAGCCGATGCCGCCACATCAAGAGAACTCGACCTTCGTTGGCCACGACCACGCCGGCGGCTTGGGCGGGCATGCGCACGACGTGGTGATCGATGCGACCGTGGCCCGGAACCTCAACGTCGATGACGCTGAGATTCACCCATCCGCTCGTGTAGATCGGTCGTTCACCGTAGACATGCCATTTCACCGTGAGGGAGCGTAACCGTCGATGGCCCACGATGTTGATTCGCTCGACGCAGCGCTGGTCTCTGATCTGACGGATCGCTGCGGACGCGATCGTGATGGGCTCGAGCGTTTCTGTGCGACCCTTCGCGCACGGAAACGCGATCGTGATGGGCTCGAGCGTTTCTGTGCGACCCTTCGCGCACGGAGCGGACTCGGCACAACGAGCAGCGATTGACTGTTTGATGGTGTCGAATTCGGGCCCGTCGACCGGTGGCCTGACCTGCTGATGTGGGTTCGGGAACGGCTCGTAGCAGCCGATGACCGGCGTCGCAGCGGAGTGCATTACACGGCCGGTGCACTAGCCGATCATGTCTGTTCGCTGACCATCGACGCTTCGCAGCGGCCCTCAGCAATCTGGGACCCGGCCTGTGGAGCCGGGGGGTTCTTGTTAGCCGCAGCGCGGCGGGCCAACCCAGATGAGGACCGAGCCGACGTTGTGGAAGGTCTCTGGGGGACCGATACCGACGAAAGGTCCTGCGACGTAGCCCGTGTCGTCCTCGCGCTCTGGGCTGGCTCCGATGTTGAGGCGAATATCGGTGTCGGTGACGCGCTCTGTGAGCTGGCACCGGTCTGTGGGGGTGAGAAGCGGGTTGTGGTGACCAATCCACCGTTCCTGTCGCCGCTGAGCAAGACGACGCGCAGTTCGTCGGATCGAGAATCGGCGCTGCGCGAGCGTTTTGGACATCGGCGCGGGGCTTACACCGACGAGGCAGCCTTATTCGCGCTGGTTGCGCTCGATTGGCTTGGCGATGGTGACCGAGCCGGGCTGGTTCTTCCGCAGTCTCTGCTCTCGAACCGAGACGGTGCCACCCTGCGCACGGCGGTAGAGCAGACCGCGGCATTGATACATCTGTGGCGTGATGACGGTGATGTGTTCGACGCAGCGGTCTCGGTGTGTGCGGTGGTCCTCGAACGTGGCAGTCTGCAAGAAAACGTGGATCGCTCGACTGGGCTTCCGCCGGTTGCGTCAACACCCCGGCCACGAGATCCGTGGCCGGCGCTTCTACTCGACGAGACAACGATCCCGCCAGTGACTTTGCCGTCGAACGCGAACCTTGGCGAGGTCGCCACATGCGTTGCTGGGTTTCGTGACGAGTACTACGCATTGGCCGATCTGGTGCACGAGAGCGACGGGGCGGCCGGCACCGCAACGCTGGTGACGAGTGGAGCAGTCGATGTCCTTTCGTCGTCAGCGGGGCACCTTCCACAGCGATTCGCAAAACGACGTTGGGCGAATCCTGTGGTCGACACGGTGGCCCTGACCGGGAGGGCCAGTGCGGGGGATCGAGCGGCTCGATGGCATATCGACACCCTGATTCCCAAGGTCTTCGTGGCGTCCCAGACCAAACTGGTCGAGGCGGTTGTCGATCCCGATGGCCAGGCGTTGGCAGTGACACCGCTCATGATGGCGATGCCGATCGATCCGTCGATCAGCGTGTGGATGTTGGCCGCAGCGCTCAGCTCACCGCCGGTTGCGGCGCATCTCCGCAGTACGCGAGCTGGTTCGGGAATGTCGCGCGACGCCATGCGCCTCAGCGCATCGAGCCTTCGTGAGCTTCCTCAGCCCGTGGACCGCGGTGCCTGGATTGCTGCCGGCACACTTGTCGAGGACCTTGCGCAGGAGCCGCTGGAAGCAGCGGCCCGGGTCGACCTTCTGCGCGCGTTTGCCACGAGGGCGACCGATGCCTACGGCATAGACGACCCGCTGCTCGTCTCGTGGTGGCTTGCGTTGGCCGAGGCGAATTGGATGCGCTCAGCGGAGCTGCGCGCAAGAAAATGACGCAAAGTGTTGGCGCAGAAAGTAAGCTGGTCGAAATAACATCAGGAGTGGCTCGGCGTTTTCGTTGAGTCCGGCAACCTGGGACGGACACCCAAGGTGCCTTGCCGATGGATTCGTCCTATCGGTGATGTGGCCCGATTTCGATCGTGCAACCAAGTGTCCTATCGGCACTGCTGTGCCGGTGAAGTCCCTGAAGGAGGAATTCATGGCGGCCCCGCTGGGCAAGCCGACACCGCCGACGGGTTATGAGCCCGGCGCGCCCACAGGAGACCTGATCGGTCGGGCGTATGCAGCGGGACTTCCCGCTAGTGGTGCCTGGATACCCGGCGACGATGTGGGCGACCGACTCTTTCACTGCGTACAGGGCGGGCGTCCCTTCGCGCTTGAAAGCGGTGAGGTACTGGGGCAGGTCATGATCGCCTATGAGACCTGGGGCACTCTGAACGATGATCGCTCCAACGCGGTTCTGGTCTGTCATGCGTTGACCGGCGATTCACACGCCTACGGCAAGTCCGGGGCAGGACATGTCACGTCGGGCTGGTGGAGTGGCATCGTCGGTCCAGGCGACGCCATCGATACCGACCGCTACTTCGTCGTCTGCGCGAACGTGTTGGGCGGTTGTCAGGGTTCTACCGGTCCCGCATCGTTGGATCCCCAAACGAAGCGACGATATGGGCCATCGTTTCCAACCGTCACGATCCGCGACATGGTGCGAACGCAGCAGAGTCTCGCCGACGAGCTTGGCATCGATGTTTGGCACTCGGTCGTCGGCGGATCGATGGGGGGCATGCAGGCCCTCGAATGGGCGGCGATGTGGCCCGAGCGTGTCCGTTCGCTGATCGCGATCGCGTCGACCACGGCGGCGACGGCGGAGCAGATTGCATGGAGCGCGGTAGGCCGAACGGCATTGGTTCTTGATCCGAAGTTCGCTCGTGGTGAGTACTACGAAGCTGGCCCCGGCGGAGGCCCACACGCCGGACTCGCAGTGGCGCGTTCGGTCGCTCAGGTGACCTACCGGTCCGAACAGGTCTACGACGATCGCTTTGGACGCGACCTTGTGGAACCGCACAAACAATTCGGCGCTTGGGATCGCTACGAGGTCGAGAGTTATCTCGACGGCATCAGGAGCATTCGCCAGAGGACCCGGTACACGGCGTCGGTCA
>JADFOM010000217.1 GCA_022562835.1 Acidobacteriota bacterium
TCCGGAGCCTACTATTTTTCTCCCCACCGGCAGGGACTGGAGCTGCTACAGCCTGGGGATTTCCGTGAGGAAGCCGGTCATCTCGGTTTTGAGCAGGCGCTGAGCGCCGACGCCAGCGTGGTGCTGTTCTTCATGGCCGACCTGAGACCAATCCTGGAGCGGTTCGGCAGCCGGGGCTACCGGGCAGTCCAACTGGAGGCGGGCATACTGGGAGGAAAGGTTTACCTTTGTGCCCAGGCACTGGGATTGGGCGCCAGCGGTCTTACCTTTTACGACGATGAGGTCACCGAGTTCTTCTCTCCTCACGCCGCAGGCAAGAGCACCATCTTCGTCGTGCCTTTGGGGATGACAGATCGGGTAAACCGAGTCCGCCCCTTCCGGTCCAGAGTAGCCGTCAGGCTGGACGCCCTGGCCCGAGGGGCCGGCAAAGCCCCTCCCTGACCTCTTCTACCGGTATTATCGCTACAAATAACTCTTCCTGCCGACAGGCTCCTTCTTTACTAATTGGGGTAAGCCCTCCAAAGTTAGGTGTGTTATCCCTTATTTCAGCGGCTGAGACATCTTAATCTAGTACATACCATAAAGCCATGGCATGTAAGACATGAAGGACGATTCTCAACGAACAGCTAAGACCATCCGAATGAACGAGGATATGTATTACCAGGCCGGGGTCGCCGCGGTGACCTCCCAGAAAAGCCTGGGCCAGTGGTTGGAGGAGGCCATTTCTGAAAAGCTGAGCCGGGAGCAGGGGAAATGAGCATCTTAGTTGTCGATGACTCGCCCGGTTCCCGACTCCTGCTGGCAACCACGTTGAATAATGCGGCATATTCCGAGGTGGTGACCGCAAATCGGCCGACCTCAGAGGTTGAGGCAACGTGAGTGCCACCGTCGGCCTGCTTGTCAAGGCCCACGATGTCAACGACGCGGATCTCGCTGACCGACTCGGGAATCATGTTGACCTTCGTGCGGATCAGTACTTCGTCGGTCAACGCGACGCCACGGCCTAGGAAGGTCACCTCGATTGGACGGTCCGCCGCGATCTCCGCGTTGACCATCTCTGTGACCCGATCCGCGAACCGATCAGGGAGCGGATCGAAGGCGAAATCCATACGGCCCTCGAGAGGCTTCATGTTGCCTCCGGTGACCGATTGACCCCACTCGTTGTAGATGACACCACAGAGCAGGTGCATGGCCGTGTGAGTGCGCATCAGCTGGTGTCGCCGATCCCAATCGATCGCCGCCTCGAGTTCGGTACCGACCTCTGGTACTTCGCCGTGAAGGTGATGCCAGATGACACCGTCGTCGGAGCGCACGTCGTGTACGGCCGCTGCGCCGTTTGACCAGACCAGTTGACCCGTGTCGTGGGGCTGTCCGCCGCTGGTCGCATAGAACACGGTGCGGTCGAGCGCGACGGCGCTGGCTTCGGAATCAATATCGACGACGGTGGCGCTAACCGAGCGCAGGTAGGAGTCGTGAAGGAAGAGCCGCTCGGTTTCACCCATCGGTAACGGTCCCGTCGTCGGCATCGGCGTTGATATCGACGATCACCTCGCCGGACTCGACCCTGACCGGAAACTGGTCGAGGCCGTGTCCGTCTTTCGGGAACGTCAGCGTCTCGTCACAATCGGCGATGAACAGCGTGGTGTCCTCATCCCAGACTGCGAAACACCCCGAGCGGCCGGGTACCCGAGCGTCGAATGCGTACCACCCACGTATCTCGTCGTTGCCTAGGTGCTGAAGCCAGATCGGCCGGGCGTTGTTGCCCGGATTCGCCCAGGTGATCGGACCCCGGTCGGTGATCTCGTCAGCGATCTCGCTTGCATCGATGTTGCGGAAGTCGCTGTCACCCGCCTTGTACTCGATGTTGCCCGAGCTCGTCGCCCACAGAACGAAGGCGATGAGTAGGCAGGCTGCGATGACTCCGGAGACGCCAACGACCACCGCGGAACGTGCCGTGATGCGAGGGCCAGAAGAAATGGGCATGGGATGTCCGGCCAGTAGGCAAGGTTTGCGCCGGGGTCGTTAGTATCGCTGAGTTATTGCAAGAACCCATACCGGCCTGGAGGCACGGTGGATCTTTTCGAATATCAGGGCAAGCAGTTCTTCGCCACCTACGACATGCCGATCTCACCCGGCGAGGTTGCATTCTCTGTTGACGAAGCGGTTGCCGCCGCGGAACGACTCGGTACGCCGGTCATGGTCAAGGCACAGGTTCACACTGGAGGCCGAGGTAAGGCCGGGGGTGTGAAGTTCGCCGCCGACATCGACGCGGTGAGCGAACACGCAGGCAACATCTTGGGTCTCGACATCAACGGTCACATCGTCGGGCGAGTGTGGATCGAAAAGGCGTCAGACATCGCCGAGGAGTACTACGCGAGCTTCACGCTCGACCGTTCGGCCAAGAAGCACCTCGGGATGCTGTCGGCCGAAGGCGGCGTGGAGATCGAGACCGTCGCTGAAGAAAACCCAGACGCGATCTCCAAGATTTGGATCGACCCCGTCGAGGGACTGACCGAGTCGGCCTGTCGCGAATGGGTCGAGGGCGCCAACCTCAACCCCAAGGCGAACGACGGCACCGTCGCGATCCTCTTGAACCTCTACCGGGCCTATACCGATGGTGATGCCGATCTCGTAGAGATCAACCCGTTGATTCTGACCCCTGACGACAAGGTGCACGTGCTCGACGCCAAAGTCACCCTCGACGGAAACTCTGTGTTCCGTCACGAAGACTACGCTCAGTACGACGAAACCCAGCCCCGCGACGAACGCGAGGAGGCGGCAAATGCCAAGGGTCTGCAGTATGTGGGTCTCGACGGCAGCGTCGGCGTGATCGCCAACGGAGCGGGCCTCGCGATGAGCACTGTCGATGTGGTCAACCAGGTCGGTGGCGCGCCGGCCAACTTCCTAGACATCGGCGGTGGAGCAAACGCGGACGTCATGGCTGGCGCGCTCGAGGTCATCAACAATGACCCCAAGGTCAAGGCGATCTTCATCAATATCTTCGGTGGGATAACCCGCGGCGAAGAGGTAGCGGAGGGCATCCTCGAAGCAATGAATAGGGTCGACATCGATTCACCGATCGTGATCCGTCTCGACGGCACGAACGCCGAAGAGGGGCGCTCGATCCTCGAACCGAAGCTCTCGGACGCGCTGATGATGGAACCGACGATGCTCGAGGCCGCCCGTCGCGCCGTCGAACTCGCGAGCTGAGGAGTCCCAATGGCAATTTTTGTAGACGAGAACACCAAAGTCATTTACCAGGGTCTGACAGGCTCGCAGGGCAGCTATTACGGCGGCCTCAACAGGGCCTATGGCACACAGGTCGTGGCTGGGACTCATCCCAAAAAGGCCGGTACCGAGGTCGACGGAGTGCCGATCTACGCAAACGTCGCCGAGGCCGTGGAGGCCACCGGGGCGACGGCGAGCTGTATCTTCATTCCGGCGCCGGGTGTGCGCGGCGCAGTGATCGAGGCCGCCGAAGGTGGCGTCGAGTTCATCGTCGCCATAACCGAGGGTGTGCCGGCGCATGACGAAGCGTGGTTCTTCAACAAGTTGAAGGTTGACTTTCCGAATGTGCGCCTGCTCGGTCCGAACTGCCCGGGCATTATTTCACCGGGCAAGTGCAACATCGGCATCACCGCAGGGCACATCGCCAAGAAAGGCGGTCCTGTAGGCATCGTGAGCAGGTCCGGCACATTGACCTATCAGGCCCTCTACGAGCTCAAGCAAAAGGACATCGGCTGTACGACGTGTGTCGGAATCGGTGGCGACCCAGTTCCTGGCACAAGTTTCATCGACTGCCTCGCGGCATTCGAGGCCGACCCCGAGACGAAGGCCGTCATGATGATCGGTGAGATCGGTGGATCCGCTGAGGAAGAAGCGGCGGCGTTCATCGCGGATGAAATGACGAAGCCGGTTTCGTCCTATGTAGCCGGTGTCACGGCGCCTCCCGGCAAAAAGATGGGTCATGCCGGCGCGATCGTGTCCGGTGGCAAGGGAACCGCCGACGCGAAGATGGAAGCTCTCGCGGCGGCAGGCGTAAGGGTCGGGCATAACCCGACTGAGGCTGGCGAGTTGATGGCCGAGATCGTCGCCGGGCTCTGACCGAACCGGTTGTTTCCAGGCCCGAAATCCTGGCGAAACCGACAGTGCCGCAGACCAAAGTGTCTGCGGCACTGTCGGTGTTCGTTGACGATCGGGGAAGTCAGATCGCGCTCAGAATGTGGTCGGCGGTGCGGTTGTGCCTGAATCCTGCTGAGATTCCATGAACGCTCCAGCGGTGAGGACGGCAGCGCTGATCCAGCCGAGCAGCACGCCGATCTCGCGTCGTTCTCCGAACTGGGCGCCGAAGAGGATCATGAATGCTCCAAATCCCAGCGCAACGATGATTTGGTTGAGCGAAAAGCCAAGAATCTCGTCAGGTAGCTCGACGCTACTGAACGTCTTTATGGCGACAACGATCGCGGCCGCTGCTCCGATGAGAAGAGTGAAGACCCACTGGAACCCGAATAGCTCAGTCTTGCCGATGAACTCGACCCAGTCGAGCAGCGAGGCGATGGCTAGAACGGCACCTCCCGCCATGATCATGATCGCTCCTGGCCTGACTTGACTATTCATTGCTGGTCCTTCCCCAAAGGGTTCGTTGCCGCTGGAGCAAGAGCGTAGCCCCCCCGTAATCCAGAGGCGAGGACCGCCCCAGCGTTCCGTGTCGGCGCGTTGCTCTGCTACGGTCCGCGCCATGCCACGCGCACTGTTGTCCGTGTACGACAAATCCGGGATCGACCGGCTCGCGAAAGGTCTTGCCGAGCACGGATGGGACCTGGTTTCGAGCGGCGGAACGGCCAAGGCGATCGCCGCAACGGGTGTCGAGGTCACCGATGTTGCCGATCTGACCGGCTACCCGGCGATCCT
>JADFOM010000218.1 GCA_022562835.1 Acidobacteriota bacterium
CGGGCTAGCAAAGGGCGTCATGGCGCTCGGCGTAGGTGCGGCCGCGGCCACTGGCCTGGCGCTACGACATCGTCGCAACAGCCGCCAGCACGAACCATCGATGTCTCGGCGTAGGTTCATCGGCGGAACGGGGGCCCTCGCCGCCGGCCTCGCTTCACGATCGACCGGCATGCCGACCTTTCGACGCGAACCACCCGATCCCTCGCTCACCGGCATGAACGTGCTGGCGATCATCATCGACGACCTGAATGACTACCCGACGTTCATGGGTGGCGCGCCGATGAACGTGCACACCCCGAATCTCGATGCGCTCGCGCGCGAATCTCGCACATTCCTCAACCACCACGTAACCGTGCCGGTCTGCCCCGGCTCGCGCGCCACGCTTATGTGGGGCCTCGACGTCGCTTCACACAGAAGTACCTACATGAACGATGTCGCGCAACAATACGTCGACTTCTCCGCTCAGAATCGTGCGTCGACCATGCAGCAGGTCGTGCGCCGCGCCGACGTCAACGCAATAGGCGCTGGCAAACTATTCCATCTCAACCAGTTCCCGTCGGACTGGGACGAGTTCCGAGAAACACAACCACCGACATCGAATCCGACAATCTCTTTCGACTTCGGGACCCCGCTCGATGACCGTGACCCCGACCGCGCGGTTGCCGCGTTCATAGAACAACAACTCGCGTCGATCGACGCGTCGCGGCCGTTCTTGATGATGGGCGGAATTCGCCACCCTCACCTGCCATGGCGGGTCGCCCAGCAGTATTTCGATCACTATCCGATCGACGACATCGTGGTACCCGAGACACCCGAGGACGATTGGGACGACCTCGGCCCGGTCGCCCGTGCACAACTGGAACAGTTGAACCCGCTTCTCGCACAGGGCCAGTATGAGATCGTGGTCGATCTTCACGGCCGTGCCCAGATCATGCAGGCCTACCTCGCCGCGATGTCACACGCCGACGCGATCGTCGGACAAATCATTGAGGCCATCGATTCCCAGCCGTTCGCCGACGAGACCGTCGTCATCGTCCTCAGCGACAACGGGTATCACCAGGGAGAGAACTTCGCCTACCGCAAGCGTACGCTTCGAGATCAGTCCACCCGAACGCCAATGATGATCCGTGGCCCGAAAGGTGCCGGGTTCACTCCAGAAATGATCGACCAGGTCGTGAGCTCGGTGCACTTCATGCCCACCGTGCTCGATATCCTCGGGGTGCCGGAAGAGACGCCCTTGTCAGGCGAATCTCTCCGCGGCGACTGGCTCCCGGCAAGCCTGTTGACCACGCACATCGAGAACTCGG
Organism: Acidobacteriota bacterium; assembly: GCA_022562835.1. Classification (GTDB taxonomy): domain Bacteria; phylum Actinomycetota; class Acidimicrobiia; order Acidimicrobiales; family SHLQ01; genus JADFOM01. The sequence goes on from JADFOM010000218.1 coordinate 1,308, forward strand.
CCAGCCTCGTCTACGGGGGCGAGGGCGGGCGCGGTGGTCGCTTCACCGTGCACTTCGAGGAATCCGACCAGTTCGACGCCAACTCAGTTGATCTGCAAGCAGCTAGCGAGTTGGAGTTGTACGACCGCAGCAGCGATCCCGAGGAGTTCGACAACCTCCTCGCCGGGGTCACCGAATGACGGTCGGCTGAACACACTCCGACGGGCGGCTTCCGGACCTGGCATCGCGGCCACGCGTCGACCGTCAGACGACTCGTATCATCCGTTGCGCCGGCAGGCTCACCCGTGGGAACATATGTTCGATGTTTCTCCATGCCGATCTCGACGCCTTTTACGCCTCGGTCGAACAGCGCGACCATCCGTCGCTGCGGGGCCGGCCCGTCATCGTTGGGGGCGGGGTCGTACTCGCTGCGAGTTACGAGGCCCGCGACCGCGGGGTCAAGACCGCTATGGGTAGCCGACAGGCGCGACGCCTGTGCCCGGATGCTGCATTCGTAGAGCCGCGTATGTCTGCGTACAGCGCCGCGTCAAAGGCGGTGTTTGAGATCTTCGCTGACACCACACCGATGGTCGAGGGTCTTTCGATAGACGAGGCGTTTCTCGATGTGTCTGGCTTGGCGCGCGTTTCGGGCAGGCCCGATGAGATCGCGGAACGGCTGCGCGGCCGCGTCCGCGACGAGGTAGGCCTCGCTATCACGGTGGGCATCGCCCGCACGAAGTTTCTCGCCAAGGTGGCCAGCGCGGTCGGCAAGCCCGACGGATTGCTCGTCGTGCCGCTCGGTGGCGAAGACGAGTTCCTGCACCCATTACCGGTCGAGCGACTCTGGGGTGTTGGACCGGTCACTGCGAAAAAGCTTCGCAACAACGGCATATTTACGGTCGGTGAGATTGCTGCAATACCCGAGAATGCCCTCGTCGCTACTCTGGGCAAGGCTTCCGGGCATCACCTGTTCGCCCTAGCCCACAACAGGGATCCTCGACCGATCGTCGTTGGGCGCCGCCGCGGGTCGATTGGCTCACAACGCGCATTGGGGCGATCCGATCCCTCGCTCGGCGAGATCGAGGTGATGCTGTCAGGGCTGGTCGACCGCATTGGTCGGCGGCTACGCCGGGCCAACCGGGTGGGCCGCACAGTTGTGGTGCGCTTTCGTTACGGCGACTTCTCCCGCGCGACCCGTTCGCACACCTTGACCGAAGCGACGGCGGACACCGCATTGATACTCGACACGACGCGGGTACTGCTGCGCGCATCGGCAGACGTGATCGACGAAAAACATCTGACGCTGATCGGCGTCTCGGTCGCCCAGTTGACCAATGCTGATGCGGTGCAGCTGTCGCTACCGCTCGGTCAACGCAATAGGCCATCGGTGCATGAAACGCTAGATGAGATCGCAGAGAAATTTCCCGGCGTCAACATAGGACGCGCATCGGGTCTGAGCGGCTCATCGCAGATGGCGGTACCGCTGCTGCCCGACTGACTTGAACAGCGATCAACCGAAGTCTTGGAGGGCACACCCTTCGAACTGCTCAAATCCTCGGTCTAGAACCCAGTCGTGCCCATAACTCGCCAACCAGGGCGAAAATCGAGCAACCGTCCGTAACAGTTTTCGACGCGGCCGGAGTCGCGAGCGGAGTTGCAGTTCGGTGCTATCGCCGCGCTCGCGTAGCGCCAGGTCTGCATCCCCCTCGATGTCGCCCGATATGACCGATCTGACCATCATCGGAGCACGCACATCGGTGTGTTCGATGATGAAGCGGAGCTCGTACCCAAGCGGCGGGCGTACTGTGCACGCCCAACGTTCGCCAACTTCGAGTCGGCTCGCATCGAACCCGCGCAACCACGGCCACCAACTCCGGTAGTCGTCTACAGCCGAGATCGCCTCCCACACCCGTTCGAGCGGCGCATCGAGCACGTATGCACGATCGGTTCGTATCTCCACTCCACCAGAGTGGCACGCATGAGATAACTTCGGCGGCCGCGGTCGGTGGCCTATGGTCAGCGACATGCGATCGACCGGCTCGCCCCTTCTGGCAGACCAAGTAGTGATCGTGACTGGCGCATCCGGCGGCATCGGCTCGGCAATTGTTTCGGCACTCACCGATCACGGCGCAAAGGTGGTCGCTCACAGACGTCGGCCTGCCAAGGCCTCGGATCGGTCCGACGTCGCCTGGATCAGCGCCGACCTCAGCAGCGAGGACGCTCCCAGACTCGTGACCGACGCCGCCATCAACGCTTATGGAAGACTCGACGGACTGGTCAACAATGCCGCGATCCAAGACGTAATTAAATTTGGATCGCTCGACGACGACAGCTGGCGCCGGACCCTCGAGGTGAACGTCACGGCGGCGCATCGCCTCACCAACGCCGCGGTAGCCGCAATGGACGACGACGGCGGTTCGATTGTGCACATCGCTTCGGTCGAGGGGACACAGCCAGCGCCCGGTCACGCCCACTATGCGGTTTCGAAGGCCGCGCTGTTGATGCATGCGAAGGCCGCAGCGCTCGAACTCGGACCGAGGGTGCGCGTTAACGCCATCTCACCAGGCCTCATCGACCGCGACGGCCTGGCTAACGACTGGCCCGATGGGGTCGACCGATGGGTCGACAAGGCCCCACTCGGCCGGCTCGGCTCAGGAGCTGACGTTGCGAATGCGGTCGTCTTCCTTCTGTCGCCGATGGCCTCCTTCATCTCCGGTGTGAATGTTCCGGTCGACGGCGGCATCTCTGCCCGCCCGACCTGGTAGTAACAATCCCGTGGGAAAGAACCGCGACGGCGGCCTCTCTGCCCGCCCGACCTGGTAGTTGATCAATGATGAAGCGATACCGAGCGGACCACCTTCTAATCGGCGGTGACGACACGGCCATCACCAGCCCTGGTGTCGTCGACGTCGTCGACGACACCGTCACCTGGTCGGGTGCGGCGAGTGACGCACCCACATCTCAGGCCGAGGTGCAACGTATCGACGGTCTCCTAATGCCAGCGTTCGTCAACGCGCACGCCCATACGCCGATGACCCTGTTCCGTGGGGCTGGCGAGGGCCTGCCGGTCGACGAGTGGCTGGCCAAGGTCATGTGGCCCCGAGAAGCACGTCTCAGCCCATCGGACGTCACCGCAGGCATGCTGCTCGGTGCGGCCGAACAGCTCACCGGAGGTACCACAACAACCAACGAGATGTACTTCTTCCGCGAATCAATGATCGAGGCCTGCCGCGAATCGGGCCTTCGCTCAACAATCTCTACGCCAATCATCGAGACAGAAGCGTTCAGCTCCATACATCCGATCGACGAGCAGATAGACGAGGTCGTCGCCGCCTCGCAGCAATACGTAGACGATCCCTCGATCCGAATCGGACTCGGCCCACATTCTGCCTATGCGATTAGCGACGAAGTGTTGGCACGCACAGCTTTGGTGGCAACGGAACATTCTCTCCCAGTGCACGTCCACCTAGCAGAGTTGCCGAACGAAAACGAGCTCCTTGCCGCGCGTGCATCGTCTGCCACGAAACTGCTCGACCGCCACGGGTTGAGCCTGGGCCATTTGAACCTGCCCTCGGGCTGGGACGACGACGTGTTCGTGCCGTTCGACC
>JADFOM010000005.1 GCA_022562835.1 Acidobacteriota bacterium
CGAGATCCGCCGTGTTCTCATCGACAGGACTATTCGAGAAGAGCGAACGTTGCACGGGTTCGATGATTGGTATCAGCGCCTCGTTGACACCCGAAGACAGTGAACCCGACCGAGCGACGATCTCCTTCACCGTCAGATCCGAGGTCAGCGCCATTCCGGAGGCCCGGAGCCTGTCGGTGACCTCGGTCCACGCACCGAGCACTCGCTGGTTTGGGTCGGCCAAAGCTGACCGACGCCTTCGCCTAAGTGTCTTGATCGCGACGACAAAAAGCAGTGCGAGAAGCATGAAACCGACTGCGACGGCCGCTAGCGCTGAGGCGACGACTAGGCGATTGCGGCTCCTGGTCGGGTCATCGATCGTGTCCTCGAGGTCCACGCTGTCGGGCGCCTCGGCCGTCGGCTGATCCACAACGTTGCCGCGTGTGGGCTGCTCGGCCCCTGCGGTCGGAAGTTCATCGATATCGAGTGACGGATCCGGTGTTGGCTCGAAGGCCACCCAGCCGATCTCGTCGAACTTGACCTCGGGCCAGACGTGATAGTCGTTGTTCGTCACACGTTCGAGCGGTGTGCCCACACCGTCCTCGGTCTTGACCAGGCGATACCCGACCATCAAACGGGTCGGTATTCCCTGAGTGCGCGCAAGCAGAGCGAACGAGGTTGCGTGTTGCTCGGCATAACCCCGCATTTCCTCGAAGAGGAAGGCATCGATCCGGGCAAGTGAAGAACCCGCCGTTGCATCGTCATCGTACGGAATTGAGGCGATCGCTCGTTCAAGGTTCTGAAGTTGTTCGAAGGTCGTGCCCTCGCCCATGAGGTCGGCTCCGAGATTGACCAAGCTATCGGGCACCTCGGGCGGGAGTTCGGTGTAGCGCACAGATTCGGCCGAGGTCGTGTCGGGTTGGGCGTCCACTAGTGACTCCGAGCCTGCCTGCAGGACCTCCGAGGTCGCCTCGTACTCCGTGAAGCGGCCGGCTGGCGACCGAATCAATGTGCCCGACGAGTCATCGATCAGCACCTCGTCGGTCGAGATCTCGACGGGTAGTGCTGCGACCGGTACCCACGGTTCGACGGCCCGGTTCAACCGGATGGTGTAGGTGATCCGCTCGGTAGGAAGCGTCGATGGATAGCCATCGGTCAAGGCCCCGTCCGATGCGTGGTACTCGTTGGAGGACTGCCAGGTCGCCCCGTCATAGGTGTCGAGTTCGGCCAGTGCGAGTCGTTTGAGCTCCAACGCATCTTCGGGATTTTCATAGGCCACGTTTAGATGGGGCTCGGCCGGATCGTTCAGGTTCGGCTTCAACTGATCCAGCGGATGGGCCGCCTCGGTGCTGACGGCGATGTTGTCGCGGTGAATGCGAGGGTCGAACGGTTCCTCTTTCATCGGAATCGCGATCGCTGCCCCCGCTAAACAGCCGAGCATCGTCGCGACGATCGCAAGTGGAAGGCCGACACGCAGGCGAGACCGAAGCACCGGCAGGTTGGCGGAACCGGCGCCCGAGCTGGTCGACGTCGGTGTTGCTCGGATGATCAGCAGGATCAATGCCAAAAGGGCAAAGACCACGGCCTCGGCTACTCCGGTCGCGCCGGTCGGCGCGATCAACGGTTGAGCCAGGACGAACAAGACGATCAGGGGTATGAGCGGTGTAACAGCGCTTCGCGAGTAGCGACTCAGCCACAGCGATACCGCTAGGGCGACCCAGAGGGCCGCGAGCAGCATCGTCGTGGTAGGGCTCTGACGTGCGACCGGAAGGATCGCGTCGAGTGTGTGCCCGAATCCATGGGTCACATAGTCGGCCAGATCCTTGAAGGTGTCCTGAGATGGGACGCCCGACGGCATCGTGTTGCCCAAACTGATGTAGGAGACGACCAGCGCACCCGCAAGCAGCTGCACGAGGATCACAACGGCCAGGGACTGCCTGCGGATCTCCAGGATCAAGGAAACGCTGAGACAAGCAACGGTGGTCAACAGCACCCACAGCGCGACCGACCGATCGGAATAGAGCGGACTGAACGTTGATGTCGCGGCGAGCGCAGCTGCCGAGATAACCGTTACCTCGATGGCGCGGCGTCGGTCAGACGGGGTCGGATCGTCCACGCTCACGCCCGCATCCGCCGGTTCCAGGCGCGAGCGAACCGTTCAGCATCTCGTGCGTTGATGACGGTGGCGCCGGCGAGGTCGATCACCGCGCCGCGGCCGGGCACCCCGAGGCGCCCGATAGTGATGGACTTGTAACGCGTGCGCAGCGAACCGACACCGACGAGATCTTCGGCCGGAGCGGTACCGGTCAACACCGCCAACGAATATCCGCTCCCGCGGCGACGCGAAATCCGTGTCGCCGCGGTGAGATCACCTTCACGTGAAGGCTTCAGGCGAGCGAGTTCGTCAAGCATCAGCCCTCGGGTCAAGGAGCTGTCCCATTCCTTTCCGCAACTCGTCCGCAGGCGCCACGGGTACCCCTTGAGGTTTGCTGCGCTAACGATTGACGCAGCCGCCGAGATGGCCTCCTCGAATGAAGCAGGTCCGTGTACGTCGAAGCGGGTGTCGAGGATGATAAGAGTTCGGGGCTGGAAATTGTCGACGTTGTGTCGAACCATCAGTTCGCCGAGCTTGGCCGAACTGCGCCAATGCACCAGTCGAAGGTCGTCGCCGACCACATAATTGCGAATGTTTTGGAACGCGATGCCACCTTCGGGTGCCTCGCCCGAACTCTGGCCATCGAGGTCGCGGGTCAAACCAAACGGAAACGATTCCATCGGGTAGAAGCGTGGATGGACGATCAGCTCACTCAGCTGTTGGTCGGTTGCCCGTCGACTCGTCAGGCCAAAGGGATCGGGGCGATCGAGAAGCAACGGACCGACTTGGTACACCCCGCGCCGGGGTGCCGGCACGTCCAACTCAACCACTGTCGATTCGCCTACGTGAAGATCAGGAATCAGGACGGGGACGTGGTCGGCGCCCACCGTCTCGAGGGCAATTCCCGCTGCGATGCGACGTCGACCCACGTTGGTCACGGTGAGAATAGAGGTTACGTCGTTGCCCGCGGTCGTGCGATTGGGTCGAAGTTCGCGACTGGTCTCGATGCTGCGTTCACGGCGGGTGTAGACAGCGCCGACGATCAGCGCCATCAACAGGCAACTGGCGATGATCACGACCGCGGGATATCGGAGCAGGAAGCCTGCGATTCCGACGACGAGCGCGAGGGTGACCGTCGCGCTACCAGCACGCGTGAATGTCATCGGGCGCCTAATGAGATGTCGGCTTTTCGCGAAGTCAAGAGGACTTACGCGGCGCCGGAACTTGCTCGATGACGTTCTCGAGCAGCGCCTCGACGCTGGCGCCCTGAAGTTCGGCCGCGGGTGTGAGGAGGAGACGGTGGGTGAGAACGGCCTTCGCGAGGCCCTTTACATCATCTGGGACAACAAACGTCCGTCCCTCAGCGGCTGCGAGCGAGCGCGTTGCTCGAATTAGTGCGACGCTGCCGCGAGGACTCGCCCCAAGGCGCAGCTGCGGGATGTTGCGGGTGCTCGAGACCAACGACACGATGTATTCGCGTACGGTAGGAGCCACGTAGACATTTTCGGCGATCCCGACGATCCGGCTGTACTCGTCCACTGTGATCGCGGGTTCGAGCGTTGGTCGGTTGCTGCGGCTGTGCAGCTGGTCGATGATCTCGAGTTCAGCGTCTGCATCTGGGTAGCCGATCTCGATACGCATCATGAAGCGGTCGAGTTGTGCCTCGGGGAGGGGGTAGGTGCCTTCCTGGTCGATTGGGTTTTGTGTTGCGATCACCATGAAAGGGTCGGGAACATGATGCGCGATGCCATCAACCGTCACCTGCTGTTCCTCCATGACCTCCAGCAACGCAGACTGTGTCTTGGGCGACGCTCGGTTTATCTCGTCGCCGAGAACAAGGTTTGCGAAGACGGCGCCAGGATGAAATTCGAACTTGTTTGACGACCGATTGAAGATTTGAACACCGGTCACGTCGGTCGGCAGAAGGTCGGGAGTGAACTGGATACGTCCGAGTGAACCATCGATCGAATCCGCAATCGCCTTGGCCAGCGACGTCTTGCCGACCCCGGGCACGTCCTCGATGAGGAGATGCCCTTCGCTCAACAGACAAACGAGTGCAAGCTTTACTGTCTCGGGCTTGCCACGAATGATCCGCTCGATGTTGGACTGAATCCGTTCGAAATGGGTCGCGAACTCCTCGATCTGCAAATCGCCGGATTTCGTTTCATTCGTTGCGGTCACCGAGGCTCCTTCGTGTGTCGGCGAATGGTCACCATTGTGCTGCCCCGAGGGGTGAACGCGTCGGCACGCGCCGCGCGTTGTGGAGCGGTTGTGGCGCCAGAAGATCTATCCAGTGGCGTTTTGACCGGCGAAAACAGGTGAGGCCAAGATGTATTTCTAGCACATCTATGTCATTTCATCCAGATGAGAGCAGCGCTGATTTGCCGCTCGAAGTACCGGCATTGTGCCTATCGTGTCGTGTCATGGCGAGGGTGAGGCTCGATTCGGAGATGGTGCGGCGCTCGCTCGCCGAGTCGCGCAGCCAAGCCGCTGCGTTGATCGAGCGTGGTGTGGTACTTGTCAATGGGTCGCCGGCGCGCAAAGCCGCTCACCAGGTAGCGCGAGGCGACGCCGTCTCCATATCGGAACCGCAGCGTTACGTTGGGAGGGGTGCATACAAGCTGGAGGCCGCTCTCGTCCGGTTTGGGATCGATGTGACTGGCAAACACGCCATCGATGTCGGTTCGAGCACCGGCGGATTTACAGATTGCCTCCTTCAGTCGGGGGCTTTGTCGGTCTGTGCGATCGACGTAGGCCGCGGTCAGCTCCATGACCGCCTGGTGCGTGACGACCGCGTGGCCGTGCATGAACAGACCGATATCCGGTCTGTGGACCCCCTCGCGGCGGGCGCCCCCGCGTCGTTGATCGTGATGGATGTCTCGTTCATCAGCGTGTGCACCGTCATCGACGCGGTCGCTGCGCTGTTAGCGGATGACGGCGACCTGATCATTCTGGTCAAGCCGCAGTTCGAGGTGGGGCGACAGGCAGTCTCCAAAACCCGCGGTGTTGTGCGCGACGGGGCTCTCTGGCACAAGTCCGCGCAGCGAGTGCGAACCTGCTGTCTCGAGGCTGATCTCGAGATCGTCTCGTTCATGGCGTCGCCGCTGCGCGGAGCGGCGGGTAATGTCGAGTTCTTGGCCCACCTGCGTCCGATCCGATCGATGGAAGTCGACTCGATCAATTCAGCCGCACTTGTGGCGAGTGTCATCGATGCAATGGAAGAGGAAGCGCCGTGAACCAATCGTGTAAGGACGGCTTGGCCACGTGAGCGCGATCGGGTTGATCGTGCATGAACGGCGCGACGAAGCGGCCACCCAGGCCGCCGAACTGGCGCGCTGGTTGAGCGACAGCGGACACGAGGTGAGGGTCTCGAGCATCGAGGGAACCCACGAGGGTCTTGAGGCATTCGTTGTTCCCGACGGTTCGTTCGGCGAGGGACTCGATGTTGCGGTCAGTCTCGGTGGAGACGGCTCGATGCTCAGGGCCGTGCAACTCGTGGGGACGTCGTCGGCGCCAATTCTCGGTGTTGATTTCGGTCAACTCGGATATCTCACAGCAGTGCAACCCGACCAGACCCGTGCCGCTGTCGAAAAGGTGCTCAGGGGAGATTGTGAGGTCGAGGAGCGCATGCTGATCGATGTGACCGTCTCGACCGGCGGCGCAATACGCCGTGAGCGAGCGCTCAATGAGGCGGTATTGGAACGCACAGGTGAGGCGAACACGATCCGCATCGCGGTGTCGATCGACGATCGTTTCTTCACTACATACGCGGCGGATGGTCTGATCGTGGCCACACCGACCGGCTCCACCGCCTACGCTTTCTCGGCACGCGGCCCGATCGTTGCTCCGACGCATCGTGCATTCCAGCTCACTCCGGTCTCACCACACATGCTCTTCGACCGCACTTTGGTGCTCGAACCGGAAAGAATCCTGAGGCTCACCATGATCGGCAGCAGGTCAGGGGCGCTGTCGGTGGACGGTAATACGATTGCGGTCATGGATTGCGATGACTGGATTGAATGCACCGCATCGAATGAGGTGGCACGGCTCGTGCGCTTCGACGACGACCATTTCCACTCGGTGCTCAAAGCGAAGTTCGGACTGAACGACCGCTGATGCTGCACGAAGTCGCGGTCAGCAATCTTGGCGTCTTTGAACACGTGTCCGTGATGTTTGGTCCCGGCATGACCGCCCTGACAGGTGAGACTGGGGCGGGTAAGACGATGCTCGTCACGGCGATTCACGTTCTGCTCGGTGGACGGGCCGATCACGGGCTCGTGCGCGACGGTGCGGACGAGGCCGATATCTCGGGGCGATTCCACGACGGCTCAAGAGAGATCGTTCTCCGCAGGGTCGTTCCCGCTGAGGGACGCACGCGGGCCTATATAGATGGGCGCCCGGCCACGGCGGGGGAGTTGGCGCAGCTCGGGTCGGAGCTGATCGCGGTGCATGGTCAGCACAGCCACCGCCTCTTGAACCACGTTTCTGAGCAGCGCCGAGCGCTCGACAAGTTTGGTGGCATCGATCTAAGTCTGCTCGAGGCTGCTCGGCACCGATGTCGAGCCATTGACGCGGAGATCGCGGAGATAGGCGGAGACACGAAGGCTCGAGCGCGCGAGATCGACCTGTTGAGTCATCAGACGAGCGAGCTTTCCGAAGCGGCTCTCCACGACGTCGATGAGGACGAAAAGCTCGACGCGCTCGAAGATGAGCTGGCTAACGCCGAGGCACATCGGGAATCGGCCGCCCTGCTGGTCGCTGAACTCGCGGACGACGATGGAGTGCTCGATCGTCTACGGACTGCACGAACTCGACTCGATTCCGACGGTCCATTCGTGAACGAGGCGGCACGTCTAGACGCACTATTGCTCGAGTTCGATGACATCGTCGCGACCATGCGCGATGCGGGGGAGTCGATGCACGACGATCCAGAGCGACTCGCCGCGGTGCGAGATCGACGCCATCTTCTGTTCGAGCTGAGACGCAAATACGGCGACACACTCGACGAGGTGATGGAGTTCGCCGACCAGGCCGGCAAACGGTTGGATGAACTGATCTCATCGGATGAGACGTCACAGCGTCTCGCTGCTGATCGAGTCGCTGTCCTCGCCGAGATCTCCGAAGCCGCCGCGGTGGTACGCTCCGCTCGCTCAAAACCGCCCCAGGACTTGCTGCGGCGGTGGAGGCGCGCCTTGGATCGCTCGCCATGGAACGCGCGCGGATCTCGATTGAGGTCGATGGCGTCGACGGATCCGAGGTCGAATTTCGACTGGCGGCCAATTCTGGGGCGACGCCTCAACCCATCGCCAAGGTCGCTTCGGGAGGGGAACTGGCCCGGACGATGCTGGCGATGCAACTCGAGCTCAACACCGGTCCAGACACGTTGATCTTCGATGAGGTCGATGCGGGCATCGGTGGTGAAACCGGGCTTGTGGTGGGCGCAGCACTGGCGGAGGTTGCTCGGGCCAATCAGGTGCTGGTAATTACGCATCTCGCACAGGTTGCCGCGTACGCGGATCACCAGATCGCCGTCAGTAAGTCCGACGACGGTACAAGAGCTGTCGCGGAGGCGACCCTCTTGAGCCTGGATGACCGAGTTGGCGAGCTCTCACGCATGCTCGGCGGTGATGGATCCTCCGCTTCCGGGCGGACCCACGCGGCCGAACTGCTCGAGCTGGTCGGCGAACGCTCATGACCCTCGAATGAGCAAGTATGTCATCGGTTTCATCGTCGGATGCGGCCTTGGTGCGGTGTTGGTCGGTGTTGCACTCGTCTTGAGGGTGGATCGCTGGTCCGGTAGCGGGGGCCGCCGAGGCGCCCCGATGCTCGGGATGATCGTGGCGTGCACGCAAGTACTGGCTGAACTGCTCGCGAGGGTGATCAGCGATTCTTTTGTGTCGCTCAACCTAGACGGTGTCACCCAACGGTCTCGTGAGGTCGTCTTGGTGACGGTGGTCGCATTTGCTCTTGCAGGTCTGCTCGAGGATCTTCTGTCACCGAAGCGGCCGGGCGGGCACTTCGGCGTTGCGCGCCTGCAATCCAGCGCCGCTGTCGCGCGCCGCATCGTGGTCTCGCTCGCCGCAGGTTTGAGCACGGTGGCGTATCTCTGGGAGGATGAACTGGGTTCTAGAGATGCGCTAATCGATGTCGCGCTGGTGATGCTCTGTGCGAATGCGTTCATCGTGTTGAACCAGAAACCAGCTCGATCGGCCAAGACCGCGCTCGTGGCGATGGCTCTCACCATGCTGGCCAGCGGACGATCCCCTTACCTGGCGGGCATCTCAGTGGTTGCGGGCTCGACAACCGTCTTGGGTGTCGGTGAACTCGTCGGGCGGCTGACACTCGGCTCAGCCGGGGCCGGTTCGATTGGGGCGGCGGTTGGCGTTGGCGTAGCGATGGTCTCGCCGAGTTCGATCAGCGTTCTCGTCGCGTTGCTGGCCGCGCTGGTCGCATGGCTGGCAGAGACGGGTCGCTTGGAGGCTCTGTTCGCCGACGGACCGTTGGAGACGTTCGATCGGCTCGGACGGTAGAGGTAGGCGAGTTGAATACAACGTGGGACAAGCCCGATCATCGGACGCAAGACACCGATGAAGCCCCACTCTGGTGACCGCGCGCGGTACGGTGAAGTTCCGTGACCAAACATATTTTCGTAACTGGTGGCGTGGTCAGTGCTCTCGGCAAGGGTCTGACCGCTTCTTCGCTCGGTCGTCTACTGAAGCAACGAGGCCTTCGGGTCACGATGCAAAAGCTCGACCCTTACATCAACGTCGATCCCGGCACGATGAATCCCTTTGAGCACGGTGAGGTCTTCGTCACCGACGACGGCGGTGAAACCGATCTTGACCTGGGTCATTACGAGCGGTTCATCGACGAAAACCTCGGTCGAGGATCTAACGCGACGACAGGCTCCATTTACTCCGCCGTCCTCGCCGCGGAACGTCGGGGCGACTATCTCGGCAAAACGGTCCAGGTAATTCCACATATCACCGACGAGATCAAGCGACGGATCTCGATGTTGGCGACCGAGGACATAGACGTCGTTATCACCGAGGTGGGCGGCACGGTAGGCGACATCGAGATTCTTCCGTTCCTGGAGGCCATTCGACAGTTCAGACTCGATGTAGGCCGAGATAATGTGTGCTACGTGCATGTCACGCTTGTCCCCTTCATCGGACCATCGGGTGAACAGAAGACAAAACCGACTCAGCACAGCGTCACCGAACTGCGCAGTCGCGGTATTCAGCCAGACGCGATTGTGTGTCGCAGCGAAGAACCCATCTCGTCGGACCTCAAGGAGAAGATCTCGCGCCTCTGCGACGTGCCGCATAATGCGGTGGTCAACGCGGCCGACGCCGAGAGCCTCTACGAGATTCCTCTCGTCCTACATGCCGAAGGGCTCGACGGTGTGGTCTGCGACCTGTTGTCACTTGGTGACCAGCCGGCCGACCTAACCGAGTGGCGTAGCCTGATGGCTCGGCTCGACGCCGCAACGAAGGTGGCCCGAGTCGGGATCATCGGGAAATATGTCGCGCTACCCGACGCTTACCTTTCGGTTGTCGAGGCGTTGAATCATGCCGGCATCCATCAAAGTACCCGCGTCGAGATCGAGTGGATCCAAGCCGAGGACGTCGAGGGATTGCTCGCAGACAACCATCTGCGCGACCTCGATGCGATTGTGATCCCCGGTGGGTTCGGTGAACGCGGCATTGAAGGCAAGGTCGCGGCGGCCGGGTACGCACGTGAAAACGATATTCCTTGCCTCGGACTCTGCCTCGGACTGCAGGCCATGACCATCGAATACGGCAGATCTGTACTCGGCCTCGAGCGCGCCAACTCGAGCGAAATGGATCCTCAGACACCTCATCCGGTGATCGATCTCATGGATGATCAACGCGATGTGTCTGACATGGGCGGAACGATGCGACTGGGTGCCTACGTTGCCCAACTCGCGGCGGGAACAAAGGTTGCCGAGGCGTATGGCGAGGGAGTGGTGAGCGAACGCCACCGTCATCGTTATGAGTTCAATCCGCGCTATCGCGGCCGCTACGAGGATGGGGACTTCGTCTGTAGTGGCACGTCGCCCGATGATCGTCTCGTCGAGTTCATCGAGCTGAAATCTCATCCCTTCTGGGTCGGTACTCAGGCCCACCCCGAGTTCAAGAGTCGCCCGACGCGGCCTGCGCCGCTGTTTTCGGCGCTGTTGACCGCTGCGAACGAAAGGGCAGCTGGGCGTAACCCGCAACTGATCAAATTGAACGAGACTGAAGAGCAACCCTCACAAGAGGATGCAACCAAGCCGATATCTACCTAATGACCGGTTCTTTCGCTCACATCGAAGATGTCACCTGCTACGAGGGCTCCTTTCTTCGTGTCGCGCAGGCACGTTTCAGCGCTCCCGACGGATCCGAGCATCGGCGTGACGTAGTGCGTCACCCCGGTGCTGTCGGAATCGTTGCACTAGACGGCGACGATGTTTTCTTGGTGCGCCAATACCGAGCACCAGTCGATAAGGAGGTCATTGAGATAGTCGCAGGCAAGATTGACCAGGGCGATGCGGACCCGGCCTGCACCGCTCATCGCGAGGTTGTCGAGGAACTGGGGATGGTCGCGGGGAGCCTCCGTCATCTGCAGAGCATCGTGATGACCCCGGGGTTCTGTGACGAGCGCCTCGAGTTGTTCGTGGCGTCAGATCTTTCGCAGGCGAATCGGGCCCCACATGGCATCGAAGAAGATCACATGGAGACATTGCGCATGCCGATGACCGCCGCGTTGTCGATGGTTCAGAGCGGCGAGATCGACGACGCAAAGACCGTGATCGGACTTTGGGCCGTCGCCGGAGCCCGATATTCTGGCTGAGCAAGTCTCCACCTCGGCGCTTGGCGCCGACGAGGAGGAATACTTGTCATGGCTGCGCGTCGAACGTGGCCGGTCTGCATCGACTATCGATGCGTATCGACGCGACCTCGTGCGGTTGATCGGGTGGCTCGACCAGCGTCGCCTCGACGTCCAGACAGCGGACGCCGAGGATTTGACGGCCTACGTGCACGATCTCCAGGCGCTCGGCCTTTCTGCTCGAACCGTTGCCCGGGCACTCGTAGTGGTGCGCAACTACTACCGGTTCCTGACCGCCGAAGACCTGATCGATCATGACCCCGTCGCAAGGGTCGAGGTTCCGCCAGTGCCGCGCGGCCTTCCCAAGCCGCTCGGCTTAGACGAGGTGGTTCGACTGATCGAGTCAATAGATCCCGTCAGCCCCGCGACGCGACGCGACCGGGCCATGCTCGAAACCCTCTACGGCACCGGCATGCGGATTTCGGAGTTGACGGGGCTTTCGCTCTCCTCGTTGGATCTCACGGCGCGCATCGCTCGTGTAGTCGGCAAGGGCGACAAGGAACGCATCGTCCCCATAGGTACTCATGCGGCCGCGGCGCTAGAGGGTTGGCTCTGTCTCGACGGACGAGGTGCTCTGGTGCGTTCAGCCACGATCAATCGTGACGACATGGATGCAGTATTCGTCAACCTGCGCGGCTCGCGCCTCAGCCGACAGGGTGCATGGGGAGTGGTGCGCAAGGCCGCGATCAGCCAGGGCATGGCCGATCGGTTGAGTCCTCACGTGCTGAGGCATTCGTGTGCCACCCACATGTTGGACAATGGGGCAGACGTTCGCACGGTCCAGGAACTGCTTGGACACGCGTCGATTTCGACGACGCAGGTCTACACGTTGGTGTCGGCCGAACGCCTCCGTTCTGTATACGACCAGGCGCATCCCAGGGCTCTGCGCGCGTCATGAGTTCAATGGGTCATCTGGCCAAACGATTCTTCGGCTCCTGGGCAGCAGGCCCCGACACCGCCGGAGTGCAATGGGCACATCACTGGATGCTGGATGAGGAAGCCGAGCTGTGGGACCAGATGAGCGGGCCCGACCGCCGTCATTCGCTGGGCGTCGCCAGAGACGTGGACGCGACACTTGAGGAGCCCTCGCCGCGTCCTGTGATCGCTGCGGCCTTGCTGCACGACGTAGGCAAGATCGACGCCAGACTCGGGACCTTTGGGCGTGTCGCTGCGACGCTTTGTGGCGTCACGTTCGGTCGGGTGATCGGCTACGACTGGCTCAAGAAGGGCGGGCTTCGTACGCGTATAGCCCTGTACCTCAGACACGATGAGATCGGTGGAGATCGTCTGGAACTGCTCGGCAGCGATCCGCTCACCGTGAGTTGGGCGCGTGAACATCACAGCCGGCCCGACGATTGGACGATCGACGACCACTTCGCAGAGGTCTTGCACGATTGTGATAACGACTGACGCCCGATCAGGAGTCGGCGTGCACCCAGACGTATCAGCGGGGGAGTAGCCCGACGTTGCTGCGAGCCCGTTCGAGGGTGACCGCTGCGACAGTACGGGCCTTCTCGGCGCCGATCGCGAGGAGGCGACGACATTCCGCTGGATCCGCGGCTATATCGTTGTAGCGGGCCTGGAGTGGTTCGAGCATCGCGATGACGGCATCGGCCGCGTCGACTTTGAGCGGACCGTACTGCTCGTAGTCATCGGCGATTGTCTCGGGATCTCTCTCGGTCACGGCTCCGAGAATGCCCAACAAGTTGGATACACCTGGCTTATTGATCTGGTCGAAACGGACGCTGTTCTCCGAGTCGGTCACCGCCCGTTTGAACTTCTTGGCGATAATGGCCGGCTGGTCGCTCATCATGATCGTGCCGGCGTCGGTGTCCGCCGATTTTGACATCTTCGAATCAGGATGTTGTAGGTCCATTACCCGAGCACCAGCGATGGGCAACACGGTTTCGGGTACAACGAACGTTTCGCCGTGGCGACTGTTGAAACGCTCGGCGATTGTGCGGGTTAGTTCGAGATGTTGGCGCTGATCCTCGCCGACCGGCACCTGGTCGGTGTCATAGAGCAAGATGTCGGCCGCCTGGAGCGCCGGATAGGTGAACAGCCCCCCAGAGATGAACTCGGCCCGGTCGGACTTGTCCTTGAACTGACCCATCCGCCGCAACTCGCCGAAGCTCACAGTGCATTCGAGCAACCAGGCCAGCTCGTTGTGTTCGCTGAGAGCGCTCTGAGCAAACACTGTGCAAGCCTGCGGATCGAGGCCGATGGCGAACAGCCACTGGGCAAGTCTGGTGGTTGCATCCAAAACTTCGCCTGGAGCCTTGGGAACCGTCAACGCGTGCAGATCGACGATTGCGTAGAACGCATCGGCTTCCTGCTGAAGCGGAATCCACTGGCGAAGGGCGCCGAGGTAGTTGCCGAGATGAATGTCGCCGGTGGGCTGAATGCCGGAAAAGACGCGGGTCATTGTCGAAATGTACCCGCCGCGGCCAGGGCGGTGGGTGTCATTCGAGCTTCTCGCCTGGTGTCGCAGCACTGGACAGGGGACGACAGTAGAATCTGCCGGTGAGCTTTGAAGTCTCAACTCCTGTCTATGAGGGCCCGTTCGACCTTCTCCTCCACCTGATCCTTCAGGAGGAGGTGGAGCTCTACGAAGTCGAGTTATCCCACATCGTCGATGCTTATCTCGCCGAGCTCGAAGAATTAGAGGAGACCAACCTCGAGGTCGCGACAGAGTTCCTGCTCATCGCCGCAACTCTCGTCGAGCTCAAGACCCGAAGGTTGCTGCCCGCCGATGACCAATTTGATATCGATGAGGAGTTCTCGTTATGGGAGGAGCGCGATCTCCTGCTGGCCAAGCTGCTCGAGTGCAAGACCTTCAAGGACGCGGCGGTGGTATTTCGACAGCGCGAGATCGACGCGTCACTTTCGATCGCCCGGACCGTCGGTCTCGACGAACAGTTCATCGGTCTCGCTCCCGATCTGCTCGATGGCGTAACGCCACGTGGGCTCCGCGACGCCTTCATGCAAGCGACCTCTCCGACACCCGACTTGAAGATGACCCTCGACCACATCGCGCCCATCACAGCAAGCGTGTCAGATGCAGTGGTCGAGTTGCTCGACGAACTTCCCCGGCTGCGACGTATCAGCTTCAGACGTCTCACCGAAGGACTCGGCGATCGCATCGAGGTTGTCGTACGGTTCCTCGCCGTACTGGAACTTTTCAAGCAGGGCGCCATCACCATCGAGCAGGCGCACACCTTCGGGGAGATCAATATCCGCTGGCTCGACAGCGACACCCACATCGATCTCGTCGACGAATACAACGGCTGAGGAACCTGCATTGGATATGACCGAAGACCAGCGAGACGAATACACACGGGCGACCGAGGCTCTGCTGCTCGTCGCCGAGGAGCCCCTCACGCCAAACCTGTTGGCCCAACTCTTCGAGGTGTCAGTAGAGGTAGCGGTTCAGCTCTGCGAAGACCTACGCGAGCAGATCGAGGGTGAGGGTCGCGGCTTTGTGATCCAACGGGTCGCCGGGGGTTATCGGTTCGCGACGCACCCGGACTTGAGCCGCTATGTAGAACGGTTCGCACTCGATGGCCAATCGTCGCGGCTGTCCGCCGCTGCGCTAGAGACCCTCGCCATAATCGCGTACAAACAACCGGTCACCCGAGCACAGATTGCCGCAATCCGCGGGGTCAACGTAGAAGCTGTGGTGCGCACGCTCGAACATCGAGGGTTCATCGCCGTCGTCGACCGGGACGAGGGCCCAGGCCAGGCATCGCTGTACGGAACTACGCCCCTGTTTCTGGAGCGTCTCGGTCTCGATTCGCTCGACAACCTCGCTCCACTCGGCGAGTTCGTACCTGGGCCACACGTCGCCGAGGCGCTCGAGCGCGGCCTACAGATCGACGAACTCGAGGACCTATCGATCGCCCTTGACGAAGCGGCTGGCGATGACAGCGACGAGGTTTCCGCCCATCACGAATGAACCGATTGAGAATCCGCCGGAAGCGGTTCGCTTGCAGAAGGTGTTGGCGCGGCTCGGTTTCGGTTCGCGACGTGTCTGTGACGACATGATCGCTGACGGGCGAATCCGCGTGGACGGTGAGATTGCCGAACTCGGCAGACGCATCGACCCCTCCACCGCCAAGGTTATGGTCGACGACGTTCCGATGGGCGTCGCACCGGACCTCGTGTACTACCTGCTGAACAAGCCGACGGGAGTAATCACGTCGATGAGTGATCCGCAGGGCCGGCCGACCGTCGCGGAGTTGGTACCGTCGACGCCACAGGTACACAACGTGGGACGGCTTGACGAACAGACTTCGGGCTTGTTGATCTTGACAAATGATGGCGACTTGACCCATCGGTTGACCCACCCCAGTCACGGTGTCGAGAAAGAGTACGTTGCACACCTCGACCGTGATCTGTCTCCACTCGAACTTCGTCGGTTGCGTGAAGGGGTTGAGCTCGAAGACGGACCCACCGCACCGGCAAAGGTCACACGCACGGATGACAAGGTTGTTCGAATCGTGATTCACGAAGGCCGCAACCGTCAGGTGCGCAGGATGTTCGCTTCGCTCGGAGCAAACGTAGAACGACTGGTCCGTACCCGGGTCGGTCCTATCGCCGATAGACGGCTGGCCCCTGGAGCGTGGCGGATGCTCGATCAGGGCGAGGTCCGCGAACTCGAGATCGCCCACCATGAAGGCGGCGAGGGTGCAGCCTGAACGATCGCCTGTCGGTGGGCATCCCGCGTCATGCAGTCGACCGGCTACGAACCTGAGCGTCGGGTTCTAGACTGCCGACGTTATGGCCCTACGAGCGCTGCGGGGAGCGACAACCCTCGATGCCGACACTCGCGAGGACATGACGTCGCGGGTGGTCGAACTCCTCGAGACAATGTTCGAACGCAACGACATCGCGCACGATGATGTCGTTTCCGTGATCTTCACGGCGACGGCTGATCTCACCGCAATGTTTCCGGCCGAGGCTGCTCGCAAGCTCGGCATTGCCGACATCCCGCTCATGTGTGCCGCAGAAATTGATGTCGACGGGGCCACGCAGCGTTGCGTGAGAGTGATGATGCATCTCGAATCGTCGCGGACCGCGAGCGACATGCGTCATGTCTATCTGCGCGGTGCCAAGGGCCTGCGCGACGACCTTCCGGAATGAACGGCCACGCCAACATCGTCGGCGCAGGACTGATCGGGGGATCGATCGCGCTCGGTCTCGGACGTGACGGTTGGACGGTTTCGATAATCGATAGTGACCCGGCGAGGGTCGCCACAGCGATTGAGAGGGGCGTGGCCGTCGAGTCGGGGTTGCGACGCGACGCGACGCTCACGGTGATCGCCACGCCGGTGAGTGCAATTGTGGAGGCGGCACGTGCCGCGCTTGCTGACACCGTCGGCGTCGTCACCGATGTTGGTTCGGTCAAGGAGTCCGTCGTTGCAGAGATCGATGATCCGCGCTTCGTCGGCGGTCACCCAATGGCCGGTTCGGAACTCGACGGGCTCGACGGTGCAGATGCCGACATGTTCTCGGGAGCTGCGTGGGTGCTTACGCCGGGAGATTCCACGGCGGATAAGGCGTTCGCTACCGTCAGCGCAATGGTGCGTTCACTCGGGGCGGACATGATCACGATGGACGCTAGGCGACATGATGAAATGGTTGCCATGGTCTCGCACGTGCCGCACCTCGCAGCGGTGACGCTCATGGGTCTTGCGAGCGAACGAGCGGAGGATCAGGGGGTTCTCCTTCGTCTAGCCGCCGGCGGGTTTCGCGATATGACACGAATTGCGGCGGGACATCCAGGAATCTGGCCCGACATCTGTGCCCAGAACCGCAGAGCGATTGTTGAGACGCTCGATGCGTACCTCACAGCCCTAACCGAGCTGCGATCCTCGGTGCTCGGCGGTGACTCCGATCGTCTTGTCGATGTGCTTGAACGAGCCCGCACCGCTCGCCTGAACCTTCCCCAGTCGGCCCCGCCCGCCGCTGAGCTCAGCGAACTCCGGATTCCCGTGCTCGATCGGAGGGGTGAGTTGGCAGCGGTCGCCACGCTCGCCACCGACCTGGGTATCAACGTGTATGACATCGAGATCGCCCACTCCGTCGAAGGTGCCCGCGGCGTGATTTCCCTGATCGTCGACAGCGTGCCAGCCGAGACCCTCATCGAGCAGCTTCGAGAGCAGGGCTATAAGCCGTCGGCGCGAGAGTTGTGAACCCCAAAGATCGCGGCAAGGTTGCAGCTGTCGACCCGCTCGGGGTTCCAGCGGTCGCTACCGTCGTAGTTCCTGGCTCGAAGAGCCATACGAATCGGGCTCTATTGATAGCTGCGCTTGCCGATGGCACGTCGACCCTGACGGGCGCGCTCGACTCAAACGACAGCCAGGCGATGTGTCGTGCAGTTGAAGCGTTGGGTGCAACAGTGACCAAGGGTGATGTCACAACCGTTAGAGGTGTCGGCGGTGAGATAACAGTGGGACCCGTCACGGTCGATGTCGCCCAGAGCGGAACGGCGGCGCGGTTCCTTCTGCCGGTGCTCGCTCTCGGGCTCGGGACATATGTTCTGGACGGTCACGCACAGCTGCGAGGTCGCCCGATGGCGGATCAAGTGCGAGCGCTCGAATTCATGGGAGTGAATATTGAGCATCGCTCGAGCGAAATGAACCTGCCCATCATCCTGCACGCGGATCGTGCCCAGTTCGGATCTGTTGAACTCGACGTTGCGAGATCGAGTCAGTTCGCTTCGGGCCTGATGATGGCCGCTCCGCTCGCCGGTGGAATAGAGATCACAATGTCAGGTGAAGTCGTCTCGCGCCCCTATCTCGAGTTGACCGCCGCGGTGATGCGTCAGTTCGGTGCCGAGGTGACGATCGAACCGGACAACATTTCGGTCGCAGCGGGTCGCTATAGCGCTGCCACGGTCGAGATCGAGCCCGATGCCTCCGCTGCGACCTATTTCTGGGCGTTAGCAGCAGCGACCAATGGTGATATTCGCACGCCGGGCCTCGGCCGCGAGTCGACACAGGGCGACGTGAGATTTGCACGGATTCTAGAATCGATGGGCGCGAAGGTCGACATCGATCAGGACTCGATCAGGGTTCGCGGTCGTTCTCTAAGAGGCATCACGGTCAACATGATGGACTGTTCCGATGCGGTACCGACGCTTGCCGCCATCGCCTGTTATGCAGAAGGCGAAACCGCCATTGGCGGCGTTGGCTTCATCCGCGCGAAGGAATCGAACCGCCTAGCTCGTGTCGTCGAGCTGTTGGGCCGATGCGGTGTGAAATCTGTCGAAACCGACGATGGCTTGCTGATCACTCCATCTGCACCCGAGAGGGCCGAGATTCCAACATATGAGGATCATCGCCTAGCGATGGCGTTCAGTGTTCTCGGGCTTTGCGGCCCCGGTGTCGACATCATCGATCCTGGCTGTGTAGCAAAGACCTATCCGGCATTCTTCGATGATGTCGAGAATCTCAGGAAGGACAGCCGGGTGGAGTCGATGCCCGAGAGCGTTGTGGTTGCGATCGATGGACCGGCGGGTTCGGGTAAGTCGACCGTCGCCCGCGCCGTCGCGGACCGACTGGGTATCGAGTATCTCGACACGGGTGCGATGTACCGGTCGATTGCGTTTGCGGCGCTGCGAGCGCACATCGACCCCGACGACGTCGACCGAGTCGCGGCCCTGGCTCGTTCGGTCGACCTCGAGATCTCCGACGGAGTCGTGCGCGTCGATGGGATCGATGCCACGATCGAGATCCGCGGACCTGAGGTCACTCAAGCGGTCAGCATCGTCGCCGCGAATCCCGAGGTACGCGCGGAACTTCGAGGGCGTCAACGCAGCTGGATCCGTTCCCACGGGGGCGGTGTGCTGGAAGGTCGCGACATCGGGTCGGTGGTCGTACCGGACGCCACGAAGAAGATCTACCTGACCGCACGACCGGAAGTACGCGCTCGACGTCGTGCCGCTGAGGCCGAGGCGCTGGACTATGACGCGGTCGCCTCGGATCTCGCAGCGCGCGACGCCGCGGATCGCAATCGCGTCGACGGGCCCTTGCTAGATCCTGCTGGTCTCGGAGGCACTGACGTCGAGATCGTCGACACATCGGACATGACAATCGACGAGGTGGTCGATGTGATTGCTAAAGGGATAAGGCGACCATGAGCGATGCCGCACCAAAACCGGTCGCCCCGATGTCGTTCGGGCATCGCCTCGTGTATCGGACGATCCGCGTAATGGTGACCGTGGTCGGCAAAGTGGCGTTTCGCTACGAGATCCGTGGCGCCGGCAACATCCCCGAACACGGTGCGTTCATACTCGCACCGGTGCATCGTTCAATCCTCGATACACCGATGAGTGCCCTGGTGACCCCGCGAATCATGCGCTACATGGGTAAGGACTCCTTGTGGGAAACGGGTGCTCTGGCGTCATGGTTCTTCACCGCGATCGGCGGATTTCCGATCAACAGAGACGCCGCGGACCGCAGCGCGATCCGCTCGGCAGAGGCGATTCTTGAACGCGGTGAGCCACTCGTGATGTTTCCCGAGGGAACGCGTCAATCGGGCCCGCTGCTCGCCGAAATCCGCGATGGAACAGCGTTCTTGGCCGCTCGAGCGCAGGTTCCGATCATCCCGGTCGGCATCGGGGGCAGCGAGCGAATCATGCCGGTCGGGTCGAAGTTGATCTATCCGCGCAAACTCAGTTTCGTCATCGGTGAACCGATCGAACCTCCAGAAAGTGTCGACGGTCGGGTCCCACGTTCAGCGGTAAGAGCGCATTCGGCCAAACTCGCCGCGGCGCTCCAGGAGCTTTTCGACGAGGCGCAAATGTCGATTTGACGCAACCTACGACCTGAGAGGCCTAGAGAGAAGCGAGCATGTCCGAAGCGCTGATCTGGCGATCGTTGAGTGGTGCCATCGCGGTTGGATCGGCCCCGAGGCCGCCCGCAATTGCATCGCCGAGCACAGCGAGTAGTTCTCGTAACGCCCTCGGGGGAGGAAAGTACTCGTCTTCCTCCGTGATGGTGATCTCGGTGACACCCTGAGTCGGCGCGAGTCGTTCGATTACCTCGGTGACAAGTTCCTCGGGCGCTGACGCTCCGGCGGTGACGCCGACTACGCCTGCGAGGTGAGACGGCAACTCTTCTGGACGGTTGATCCGGTACACAGCCTTACAGCCGGCATCCTCGGCGAGCGTCGCGAGTGCATTTGTGTTTGAGCTGTTGGCAGATCCCAACACGACCATCGCATCGCAGTCTGTGGCGATTTTCCCCAACGCCGACTGTCGGTTTGTGGTGGCGAAACAGAGGTCGGATCGGCCCGGCTTGTACAGATCGGGAAAACGTCGCTCGGTCGCCTCGAGCACATCGGCCCATTCGCGGTGGCTCAACGTCGTCTGGGCCAGCAGCGCAACCGGCTGGTCGAAGTCCTCGAGAGCCTCTACCTCGGCCACTGTCTCTACTCGCGAGATCGCGTCCGGTGCAACGGCCATCGTGCCGACGGCTTCTTCGTGGCCTTCGTGTCCGACATAGACGATGCGATAGCCCTTACCGGCCCGCAGCTTCACCTCGTGATGCACTTTGGTGACAAGAGGGCAGACCGCGTCGACCATCGTGCCTCCCGTTGCACGAGCCGCCTCGACGACCAAGGGTGCGGAACCATGTGCGCTCAACATCAAGGGCGCTCCGTGGGGAACCTGTTCGATGTCGTCTACGAAGACAACACCGCGAGCCTCGAAGCGTTCCACGACGACCTGGTTGTGGACTATCTCGTGGTAGCAGTAGACGGGTGGTGCATGGGTACGCACCATCCAGGCGAGGGCCTTGATGGCCATTTCGACACCGGCGCAGAAGCCTCGCGGCGATGCCAGCAGGACTCGATCGACGTTCACGTAGGTGAGTCTACGAAGCGCGAGATGGTGACAGACATCGACATGGTTGGTGAACCTGGGGTCGTCGAGACCGGTCTCTGTCAGAAGAAGTCCGGGCAGGTGGGGTTGCCAGGGGAGAAGATCGCCTTGAGCGCTTCTGCGTCTTGTGTTGTCGCTGCGATCAGTCGACCCTGATGAAACGCGCGAACTGGGTCGGTCATCCCGGTGTAGATAGAAGCGAGTACCGGTTGAGTCACGGTGATCTGTGGGGGATCGTCGGTTGGGGTCACCAGCGGCCGCCCGTTCTCGAGCCCGAGGTCCCAGGTGCCGTTGTTCTCTTTGCGGAGGTCGTCGCTTACGGCGATGGTGACTGGCGCATGGTCGATCACTGGATAGCCGCGCGCGGCTAGCGCTGCTGGTACGTCGATGAGCCTGGTCATCCAGGGCCAACTACGAGTGGGGGTTGCGTCTGGTGGATGTGTCAGCAAGTGCGCCCACGCGTGGCGAGGTGAGCTGGTGATGATCGCCCCCGCCATCGTCGAACTGTTGGCTAGGAATCCCAGCGCGTCTGCCGCCGCGGTGTCGTCGAGGGCCACCATGTCGTTGAGTTTGATGTCGTAGGCACGGGTCGCCGGAGCCCGCGGGTTGGGGTCCTGGTACTGATACGACAGCGCCCATACGACCCGGTCACCTTCGTAGCCGACGCGGTTGAAGGCCCGAGGGGTTTTGCCTCGGCGGTGTGCGTAGTAGTCCCAGACGACATCCGCACGGTCTCTCCAACCATCGTGATCGGCCGCGATCGAGTCGTAAATGCCCCGTAGCTCGGTCAACTCGCCGGCACCGACGTCGCGCACTGTGATGCCGTCGACCCGATCCACGGTCGCTGCTGTGAGCGGCAGGATCGTTTCGGTCCAGTCGCCGGCGATCTCATAACCCATACAGGAGTAGCCGTACTCCACGTGGTACGCACCGGGTCCCCGGGCGCGCCAAAGCTTGTGCAGTTCGCCAGG
>JADFOM010000219.1 GCA_022562835.1 Acidobacteriota bacterium
ATGAGGTCTGGGAGTTCGCGGGCCACCCCTCCAAGCCGGGAGCACCACTCGCAGGTCAAGACGCGGACGCCCAAGCCTGTCCAAGAAAGGCTGGGCCGTGAGCCTCTCTCTGAACGACGAGACAGACTACGGCCTCTGCTTCTCCTGCGGTCCGCGAAACCTCGCCGGTCTGCAGCTCCGGTTTCGCCGGGAAGGCGATACCGTCACCACCACGTTCCAGGGACGCGACGAGCACCAGGGGTTTCCCGGTTATCTCCACGGCGGAATCATCAGCGCGCTGTTGGACGAGGTGATGAGCAGGGTCTCCCTTCTGGACGACAAATGGACCGTGACCGCAAGATTGGACGTGAGGTTTCGCCGGCCCATCGCCATCGGACAAGAGGTTACAGCCTACTCGCGGAAGACACGCATGGTCCGTGGCTTTCTGGAGACTCGGGGGTGGGTCGAGCTGCCTGACGGCGCGGTCGCGGCAGATGCACTGGGAAGGTACGCGTTCCTACCGAGAGAGACGCTGGCCCACATGAGTGAGGGGTATCCGATCCTGGCCCGCGAGTGGATGTCCCGGTGAAGGCCGGCCGGAACACGCCTGGTGTCCCGGCGGGCAGACCCTACTTAAAGAAAAAGACCCTCTCCGCCGTATCGTTCAGAATGTGCTTACGGTCCGTGTCGGAGAGGAAGTCCAGCCGGTCTCTCACCAGGGAGATCGAGTCCTCATAAGACTCAGTCACGACCTGAAACGGGGAGTCGCTGCCCCACATCAGTCGGTCAGCGCCGAAATGTTCGGCCAGCGCCGCGACCACCTCGGATGACTCCACCCCCGCTGTTTCTGCCTCGAGGAGGCTTGTCGGCGTCACTTTGAGCACGACGCCTGGGTGCGACGCGAGATCGAACAGCGGCTGTGCCCTCGCGAACGGAGGACCATCCGTAAAATCTGCGAAGCCACAGTGTTCGAGCACGAGCGTCGTGTTTGGGATCGACGCGGCTAGCGAGGCGACGCGGCCAAGCGCAGGTTCGAGCGCGCAGACACATACCCGTCCGCCGGCGGCAGCGATGGTCTTGGCCACGGCGGTCGCGCGCCCGTCGTCGAGGAACGAAGGTTCCGACGGAGGCACATCGAAAAGGCGGACACCGCCGCAGCGTCGCTGGGCGCATAGGTTGGCCGTTTCGTCGAAGTGTCCATCGTCGACATCTACGATGGCGATGGCAACGAGGCGGTCACTGCCTGCGGCGGATTCGATCACATAACGGTTGTCGGTTCCGTAGACCGATGGCTGAACGACGATCGCCGCGCCGACGCCGGCGTCGTTCATTTCCTTGATCAGACCCTCGACGCTTAGCGGATGCTCCTCTGGCCAACGGAGGCCGCCGCCAGCTGGGCGCCGAAACGGGTAGCGGTCGCGGTCTGCCGCGATGATGTGGGTGTGGGCGTCGATGATCATGTTCGGCGATCTTAGGAGCCGCGCAAATAGATCGAGTGCCCGCATGACCTCGCGTCGAGTCGTGGCACACTGACACACGTGAGTGAGCCGATTATTTTGGGGGACGAGACACCCGAGTCGCTGTGGCAGATGCTCGATTCCCAGGGCTGGGGCGATGGTCTGCCGATCGTCGCACCAACCGCGGCCCGTGTGGACGCGGCGCTACGGCTCGACAGCGGTGATCCAGATGAGGTGATCGCAGTTCTCGAACCGCGCGCTGGTTTGGCCACTCGTCGAGAGATCGCGATCAACGCAGTTATGGCCGGGTGCCCGCCAGAGGTTCTCCCGGTTGTGATCGCTGCGGTACGTGCCCTTGGTTCCGCTGAGATCAATCTGCGCGGTGTGAATGCGACCACGCATCCGGTGGCACCATTGCTGATCGTGCACGGCCCAGCAGCGAGTGAACTGGGGTTTAACTCCGGACTTGGCGCATTCGGTCCCGGAAATCGCGCCAACGCAACCGTTGGCCGCGCGGTGCGTTTCGTCCTGCTCCATGTCGCGGGTGCGGTTCCCGGTCCCGGCGACGTCAGTACGCAGGGGCAGCCGTCGAAGTACACATACTGCGTTGCGGAGAACGTCTCCGAAAGCCCGTGGCCCGCGTATCACCGCACTATGGGTCTTGGTGTCGAAAGTGCAGTGACCGTGCACTGCGGCGAAAACCCTCACAACTTCCACGACATGGAATCAAATGAGCCGACCGGGATCCTTGACAAGGCTGCAACCGTCATGGCCACTCTTGGTACCAACAACGCGCCGATCTCCCAGGGTGAGTTCTTTATCGGACTGTGCCCCGAGCACGCGTCGACCATCGCAGCGCGCGGGTGGACCCGTGACGACGTTTCGAGCTACCTGTTCCAGCGGGCTCGGCGGTCGCTGTCCGAGGTGCGAGCGGCCTTTGACCTCTTGGCCTGGGACGAGTGGATGATGGCGTTGCGTGAAGACGATCTCGTCCCGGTGACCGGTTCGGCCAAAAACATCAAGGTGTTCGTGGTCGGTGGGCCTGGCAAACATTCCTGCGTAATCCCCAGCTGGGGAATGACCAAAAGTGTGACGGTTGCAATCGAGGGAAGCTCAACAGAGGAGACCCGCTCATGACTACCGAAATCCTCCGACCCGACGGCGAGACCGGCGCCGCACCGGTTCAGCTCGCCGCACCACTCGCCTCACTCGCGGGCGTAACCATCGGGTTGCTCGACAACACGAAGCCCAATGCGGGCGTTCTCCTCGATCGTCTCGGCGCGACTCTCGCGGCTCGAACCGGCGCTCGGCTCGGGCGTCGTGAAACCAAGAACGCGGCCGTTGCCGCGTCCGATCAGGTCCTCGAATCAATGACTGAGGAGGTACGAGTCGTTCTCACCGGCTCGGCCGATTGAGGATCCTGCACGTCGTGGAGTGTCCACGACCTCGTCGAACTCGAAACCCGCGGTATCGCCACCGTAGTGTTGACCACCGAGCGTCTAGAGGAGCTGACCCGGTCGGTTGCCGCGTCGCTCGGACTATCCAATGCGCGGATCGTCGTCATACCCCACCCGCTGGGCGGCACCGACCCGGCGGTCGTCGAATCCTGGGCAGATGACGCGGTCGACCGTACGATCGAGCTGCTGACATCTAACGATTGGTCAAGTCCTACCTAGGCAATGACGGTGGGTTCATTGACCAACGATGTAGTTGGCAGATCGACGAGCGCTCCGGCAGCGATTTCTGCTACAGCCCCGACCGGGTCGGGATCGCCGAACAAAGCGGTGTTGTCGTGCTGCGGTGGTTGATCCGTTGGATTGGCGAGCCAGTATGAAGCTTCGAGGGCAATGCCGTTCGGGTCGTTGAAATAGATCGACTCCATCAGTCCATGGTCGACGAAGCTGGTTACGCCGCAGTCGGCGGCACGAAGGCGCTCCCTGAGCTCAGCAAGCGAGTCGTGCGACGGCAGGTTCAGCGAGAGGTGATCGAAGTGTCCAGCGCGGGCGTCGAATACCCCGGCTGGTTTCGCGAGGGTTTCCACATTGCGGCCTCGGTACTCGAAGAACGCGACGGTGGAGGAGCCGACATCGAAGAAGTAGTGCCGAAAATACTCATTTCCGATAGTGGCGACGAGCTGTGCGTCGAGCACGCCGTGCCAGAACCGGACGGTGAGGTCCATGTCGTTGGTGATCAGTGCAAGGTGATTGAGACCCGCCCATTCGACGGGTGTCTCGAGTGTCGCATTCATTGTTGTGTCTCCTCAGCTGGTGGACCTGGTTCATTCGAGATGGTTACGACGAGTCGGTGCTGCACCTCGACACGCTGGTGTTCGATCGCCAACGTCAGCAAAAGTACAATGTCGATGGCTATGAGCAAGACAATGCCATCGGTGCCGGCGGTGGCGACGATCAATACGGCGAGAAGCACAGTGGCAATCAGTCGCTCGATGGCGATTCTGCCGAACGCACGCACAATGGCCGCTGCGATCGCCACGAGGTAGCTGGTCAATCCTGCCAGCAGCATCCATCGGAACGGGCTGGCGAGCGGCTCGTTGGGGTGCAGCGTGATTTCCTCAAGCGCGGCGGCGGTGAGAATGATTCCCGCAATGAGCGGGAAGTGGATATAGGTGTAGACGTGCCGGGCAAACGAACCGCTCTCGAAACCATCCTCGATCTGGTGGTGACGTTGCTCGAGTGCCGGGTGAGGCCGGTCGAAGTATCCCCACCAAAGCAGCACGGCGAAGAGTCCGGCTGCGATCAACGCAATGATCGTTCGAGTCGGTAGACCCGCACCCTCTTCGAGCGAGTCGACCACCGGCAGTCCTGTGGCAACAACGATCTCGCCGAGCGCCACGATGGTCAGCAGTCCGTGTCGTTCTGCGAAGTGGCCGGGCCTGATCAGCCATTCGCTCGATCCGGCCAGCAATGTTCCCACCACGAAGGTCGACACCGCTGCGATCCACAGCCAGATGCGGATGTCGCCGTCGAAGAACGCCCCTGTGATCATGAGAGCGATGGCGATCGAGTTGGGTATGGAGTAGCGCACGATCGCTGCTCTGATCTCCGGGTTGTCGCGGAGCCCAGCGAACATGGTGAACATCCCGATCGCAAGGATCATCGAGGCACTCAGTGCGAAGACCGGTCCACCGTCCTCGAAAGCGGAGGTGACCGACGCTGCCATCGGAATGCTCACGATGGTCGCAATCATGAACAGCACCCGCACCGGTCGACTGTTCCCGGCAACGGCGTTGGCCGACCAGGTGAATTGGCTCCATGGAAGCCAGAGCATCATGAACAAGAGAATGAATTCGCCGACGCCTCTCCAGTCGGGATGATGAATGAGGTAGGACACGAGCTGCGAGAACGCGAAAACGTAGGTCAGGTCGAAGAACAGTTCTGCCGGATCTGCGGCGAAGTCGTCCTCA
>JADFOM010000220.1 GCA_022562835.1 Acidobacteriota bacterium
CCTTTGTCTCTCCAGGCATGAAGGGCAAGGTCCTTTCACTGTATGATGGTTTCCACTTGGATGTGTTGCAGAGCTATGCTATCCCGCCCAAGGCTGTAGTGCAGTTTGAGAATGGCATGACGCTGATGATGGATGAGAGGATGAAGTGGGAGAGGGTTGAATAGTTAGTTACCTTCATCCGACCAGTATCATTGTAATTCCCGATAATCATTGACACCCGTTGCAAATCTGATCTAGCGTGTATTCAAACCCACACACTGGAGGTCAGAAATGAATCCAAGAACTGCAATGGTTGTCTCTTTTTTTGTTCTATTCCTATTTGAGGTCGGTCACACGGGAGCGGCACCACTGCCCCAAGATGACCAGGCTTTGATCAAGGAGGCCGGTGGAGGACATACGCCATGGCATCAGGATCAGGGTTACTGGCCCCTTGACAACACCGACACGGTCACGATGTGGATGCCGCTCGTCGATATTTCCGACGACGTGGGCTCGATGACGTTCGCTGACGGCTCACACCTCGGTGGCGACATAGCGGCGGGCGCCATCTCGGACGATTCTCATGCCGCGATTTCGTCGCTGCTCGAACGAGACGATACCGAGACGACGACCTACGGAGCGCTCGAGGCAGGAGATGCCACCTTCCATGCCGGCTGGACCCTGCACAGTGCTGGACCCAACAAAAGCAACGTCGAACGCGCGGTCATGACGATCATCTATGTCGCCGACGGCACCCACATCACCCAACCGACCGACCAGCAACGGCTGGACATGGGATGGCTCGGCGGCGCGCGGCCCGGAGACCTAGTCGACTCCGAGATGAATCCGCTGGTCTGGTCAACTCAACAGAACGCTTCGAGCGCCTCGGCGAGCGCTGTGCGGTAGGTCGCGACGCGGCGCATCTTGAGATCCTCATAACCGCGCACCATGTCGGGCAACGAGGCAAGGGCAACGGCGTCACCTAGGTTCTGCGGAGTTAGGGCTCCGAGAACGAACTCGATCGCGGTGACGTACTCACCCGGCAACGCTTGTTCGGTCCGACGGACCTCGGTACGCGAAAATGGATC
Source organism: Acidobacteriota bacterium (assembly GCA_022562835.1). Classification (GTDB taxonomy): domain Bacteria; phylum Actinomycetota; class Acidimicrobiia; order Acidimicrobiales; family SHLQ01; genus JADFOM01. Next base: position 1,068 of record JADFOM010000220.1, read on the forward strand.
TGCCCAGGTACCACGCAGACGTTTTCCTTTGGCCAGAGCACGAATCGCCGGCGCAGATCGTGCCGAGATCGACATCTTCTTGTTCACGCCGAGGGCCCGCAGCATCGGCGGATGCAGCTTCCACACATAGTTGTTCTTGCCGTTGGTCAGCTGTGACACCGACCGCATCCCGTCGGTGTCGGTCATCAGGCGAGCAACCTCGTACTCGTCCTTGTAAGCCATCAATTTGAAAAGGTTCGCGCCGACGGCTTCGGTGAGAAGTGTCGAACCGTCCAGCACACCTGTTTCGGCTGCGGCCACCCTTTGAACCGTGTCAAGCCATTCGTTCGCAGTGGACTTGTTGCCCCACCCGATCAGCTCAGATGCAAACCGCCTAAACGTCTCCGCAGCCGAATCGTCCGCGATACTCACGATCCGCCGTTCGATCGACCCGGGCAGAGACACTCCGACCGTCTCATCAGCGGCCTCCCCGATGACCGCCGCCGCGACCGACGCTGGACTCGAAATCTGGGCGCGCCCCCAACGGAACGCAGCTATGTTCGCTTCTGCAGCGACGCCGTTGAGTTTGATCGCCTCTTCGATTCGGCTAGGGGCGACGGGTAGGAAACCTGCCTGTACCGCCATACCAACACTGAACAGGTTCGCGCCCGCAGAATTGCCGAACAATGACGTCGTGATCAATACGGCATCGGCCCAATGCTGCGCATCGCTACGGGTGACCAAGGCGATGCGTTCTCTGAGTACCGCCTCACCAGGACCAACGATGTCGTGATGTCCGATCATTTCGCCAGTTGGGGTTTCACTGGTCGAGCCGACCACGGCTGTGCGGATCGGATCCGCCGTCAATAGGCCACGTGGTGAGGCCGCGACGAGTTGATCGAACACCAGCAGCAGGTCTGCTTGGCGAGTGCCCAACCGGTTGGTCGAAGTCTGAGCGTCACGAGTTAGCCGCACATCAGAGACGACCGGCCCTGCCTTTTGTGAAAGGCCTGTCTGGTCCAGACCGCGCACCTGATACCCGTCGAGCATCGCTGCTGTCCCGATGATCTGGCCAACGGTCACGACGCCGGTGCCACCGATGCCACAGATGCGCATGGCGAACTCGTCGCTTGAAACAGCGACGATGGGTTCTTGAACCAGCGGAGGGCTGGGTTTGACGACAGATGAGAGCCCGCTTGGTGTCTGCACGTCAGCGTCGACCTCGACCTCCACAAACGCCGGGCAATCTCCCTCGACACATGAATAGTCGTAGTTGCACGTGGATTGATCGATCGTGGTCTTCGTACCGAACGGCGTCTCGATCGATTGCACCGACAGACAGTTCGACACCTCACCGCAGTCGCCGCAACCCTCACAGACCCGATGGTTGATGGCGATACGCCTCGTAGGGGTCTTGACGAGACCACGTTTTCGTGCGCGACGCGTCTCAGCCGCGCAAGCCTGATCGTGGATCAACACCGTGACCCCGGCAACAGATGCCAGCGTTGCGTGTGCCTCGGCGAGCCGAGAACGGTTCCACACCTCCACGCCGTCGGGAAGTTCGACGGACTTATAGCGAGCGGTGTCCTCGGTGGTCACCAGTACTCGCGACACGCCCTGGGCGAGCAGAATCGTCGCGACTTTCTCAACGGCGAGCTGGCCCTGGGGTAGTTGCCCGCCGGTCATTGCAATCGACCCGTTGTAAAGCAACTTGTACGTGATGTTCACGCCCGCGGCGACCGCGAACTGCACGGCCAGCTGCGCCGAATGGAAATAGGTGCCGTCGCCGACATTCTGAACGAGATGATCGCGGTCGACGAACTCGGACATGCCAACCCATTGAGCCCCCTCGCTGCCCATGCAGGTGACACCGACGATGTCGCCGACACGGCCCGGATCCATCAGAAGGGTCATCGTGTGACACCCGATGCCAGCGCCGACCAGCGTTCCGCTCGGCACAGCGGTCGACCTGTTGTGGGGACAGCCCGAGCAATAGAACGGTGTCCTGTTCACGCGTAACGCAATGACCTCGTGCGGGATGACCTGCGGGGCTAGACGATCGCCTAGTCGCGACGCGAGCCGACCACGCAGTATCGGCGTGATCGTGTCGCCATCGAGCATTCCATATTCGGGAACGAGCCGATCGCCACGTTCGTCGAACTTGCCAACGACCGTCGGCCGGTCACTCAGGTGATACAACGCATCCTTCAGCACCGATTCGATCGTCTGACGCTTTTCCTCGACGACGATGATCTCTTCGAGACCTGCCGCGAAGCGTCGAATTGTGTCGGGATCAAACGGGTACGGCATCGACATCTTCAAGAGACGAATGCCGGCCGATTGGAGTGCCTCATCGTTGCCGAATCCGAGTCGATCGAACGCCTCTCTCAATTCGTTGTACGTAATACCCGAGGCGACCACGCCCAGCCAGTCATCACCTGTCGACACCGTGATGTAGTTGAGCTTGTTCATCGATGCGTAACGTGTGGCAAGGTCATAACGCACCTCGACGATCTCCCGTTCGAGATCGACGGTGTGCGGCGTGAGTAATGCGCCGTCTGGGCGATGCCGATAGAGTTCGCCATCGACGTCGGGAATGACAGGTGCGATGCGGTGCGGGTCGAGAGAGACGTTCGCGGTGCCGTCTGCGACATCGGTTGCGATCTTGAGCGCTACCCAGAGTCCGGTGGTACGTGAAAGAGTCACCGCGTGGCGACCGAGGTCGAGCGCCTCGCCGGGGTCGCCCGGGTAGAGGATCGGCATGTGCATGTCCGAAAGCAGGCCCGCCGACGACGAAGGGATCGTCGAGCTCTTCGCCATCGGGTCATCGCCAACCAATGCGATCGCTCCCCCTTGCATCGATGTCCCAGCAAACACAGCGTGACGCAACGCATCCGCAGCGCGATCAACACCCGGCGCCTTGCCATACCAGATTCCGACTATGCCGTCGTAACGACAGTCCGGCTGCAGCACAGCGAGTTGCGAGCCCATGACGGCGCTGGCTGCAAGCTCCTCATTGAGGCCGGGACGACACACCACCGGCAGATCAGCGGCAAGTTTCGCAGCTGACGCCACTGCGGTATCGAACCCTCCTAGGGGCGAACCTGGATAGCCCGCTACAAGGGCAGCTGTCGACAAGCCCGCGGCACGATCGGCACGCAGTTGGTCGAGTGGCAGTCGGGCCAGCGCCTGAATCCCTGTGAGGAACACCGACCCCTCACGCGCCAAGAATCGGTCGGTCAGTGCGTACGGTTCGGTCGAGGTCATAAGGGCCAACCAGATCTGTGGTGTCCGTTGTGACCAGTATCGCATTTCGATGTCATCGCTTGTAGATGAATCGAAGTTTGCGATGGTTTCAGGGGACCTTGAGAGCGTTGCTCAGCAGTGTTGTCAATCGCCGGCGCCCACTGTCCGACGCGTGGACTAGGCCCCAGAACTCGTCAGGATCGAGTGCATCGGTGAGGTCGATGAACACCGCATCGGTGCCCGCGATCGATTTCTCATAAACCTCGACAAGCGCCAGATGACCCGCTCGCCCCTCGGGATGGAGCGCTGTCATCTCCTTGGAGAGGGGCATCGCGACAACGTACAAAGCGACACCTCTTTCGCTGAGCTCGATGGCGAGCTCGCCAATGGCCTCGGCGTTGCCTTCGCACGGCTGTGGTTGCGCGAATTGACGGACATAGGCCGTCAACCATCCCTCGTCGGTCTCGTGCGATGTGGTCTCGTCGCGAGCGACGAGACCCTGCCCATCGGCGACGTTGGAGCTGTCGAAACGTTCCAGAAGAGGACTGG
>JADFOM010000221.1 GCA_022562835.1 Acidobacteriota bacterium
CGGGGTCACCGGATTCGTCGGGACGTCGCTCGCAACGCTGCACCTCGGCTCCGAGGGCAGCGAGCGACGCAGTGATTGTCGAATCGGCCCAAGCCGGGACGAACACCTCGATCGCACGGTCCATGGCTCGCGCGATGATCGCTGCGCCGAGAGCAGCGTTGCCGCAGCTCGCAATTGCGAGAGAACGAGAGTCATCGGGCTGATCGATGCAAAGGTGTAGAGCCGAGCCAAACAGGTGACGGGCCTTGTGCGAACCACCGACGTTTCCGGTCTCGTCCTTGACGTGCAGGCTCAGATCTACACCGATGTGATGCGCCAAGGCGTCTGCGGTGATGACCGGTGTTTCGACAAACCCCTTCCCGTCGACCGCCGCGACCCGCTCGTCGAGCCGGCTGACCAGATCCAGGAATTCCTCATCGCTCATCGTGCCGAGTCGTACCGCCTCGTAGGAGTCCAGGCGGTCCCGAAACCGGACGAACGGATTCGCCTCGGCGGCGCTAGGGGACCAGGTGTTAGCCATGTGTGACGCCGGTGGCGGCATTGAACTCCACGATCTGTTCATCCCAGCGGTCGACATGGCTTCGCAGAGAGTCCCACCATTGCTGATCTCGGCGTCTCTCAAAATCGGCGATTGAAACGCCTTGTTGCTCTACCCATGTGAAATAGCCGAGGTTGAACACGCGATCGCGTTCCACCGGACCCATTTCCAGCACATGGGTAGTGTCGACGTCGATGAGATGGCGCTCTAGCACCGCGTCTGATTGGGCCTCGTCGAAGCGATCTTGGAAGTGTCGGTTCAACACCTTCGCCCGCTCTGAGTTGTACATCTCGCTTCCGTCGGTGGCTACCGACACGATGATGTCGTCTGCACCTAGATTCCAGCGCCGCGCGGTCACGATAGAGGCGAGCATGTTGCAGATCGAGGAATAACCCATGTGCACGAGCAACTCGACCACCTCAGCATCTACTCCGTGTTCGACGAGCCGCCGTTTACCCACCTCGGTGTTGAAGAGCACGTCGAGTTCGTCGGTCGAGCGGTCCGAGATGGCAATCGCCATGTCGGTGTTGGTGACGTTGTGGATCAAAGGAATGTGCTTGTCCCCGATCCCTTGAATGTTGTGATCACCGAAGCCGTTGTACAGCATCGTCGGAACCTCGAGCGCCTCCACAGCGACGATCCGAGCATCGTGATGATCCTTGAGGTAATCGCCGGCTCCGAGCGTTCCGGCCGATCCCGAGGCGGCAACGAACGCCGCAAGTCTGCCGGGTTGATGCGCACTGACGTGTTCATAGACACGCTCGAGTGCAGGACCGGTGACGCTGTAGTGGCCGAGGTGATTGGAGAACTCGCTGAACTGGTTCAGGATCACATTCTCCGACGATGCCGACAGTCGATTGCACTCGTCGTAGATCTCCTTGACGTTGCTCTCGGTGCCAACTGTGCGAATGACATCGGCCGGGTCGTCGATCCATTCCTCGAGCCACTCGAAGCGTTCAGCGCTCATTCCCTCCGGCAACACGGCAACGCCGCGGCAGCCCATGATTTTGGAAATCGCTATCCCACCTCGGGCGTAGTTCCCGGTCGAAGGCCAGATTGCGCGGTCAACCGTTGGATCGAACCGTCCAGTGACGAGGCGCGTTACGAGTGTTGAATATGCCGCCAGAACCTTGTGGGCGCGAATCATCGGAAACCGATTGCCGAACGCAAGCACGATGCGGGCGTCGACGCCTGTCAACGCGCTCGGCAGCTCGATGTGATCGGGAACGGTGAGTAGTCCTGGTGCGTCGAGCGCGGCGCCGTCGGCGTACTCGTTATACCAATGCACCCGAAACAGATTGAGCGGGTCTGCTGCATCCTTGTCCACATCAGCCAGTGCGGTGAGGGTTTGTTCCGGCATCGTCGACGGATCACGCAGTTCGGAAAACCTTGGAAGCACGATGTTTTGGTCTCGGAACCGTTGCACGGCATTGGAGTAGGCCGCGTCGCCTCCTTCTGCGAACTCAGCGAACACGGCAAGCTCGGACTCAGCGGAGTAGCGACTCATCTTTGGCATTTACGGCTCTTCGATCTTCTTGAACAACCTCATCGCTGCCTCCGCCGCCTTGGCGCGTATCTCGTCGGGATCGACGCGAGTGGGTTGACCGGCCGCAAGTACAAACTCGCCTTCGACACGTACTTCGCGAGGAGCGATGCCGGGGCTGAACGCAATATGTGATGGCTCCATCGCAGGATAGTCCCAGGTAACAACATCGGTTTGAGCCTCGGGAAACAACTGCCAGCCTTCATGGAGCCAGTTCCATGCATCATCGGGCGACGAGGTCAAGGAGGATTCCCGGCCACGGGCGTACGCGAGCTGGAACTCAGCGATCATGTCAGCGCCGATCCCGTCGGTGCCGAGCGCGACAGGGTTCGCGAAGCGGACCGGCCGGGCATAGCCGACCGCGTTATTCATGTTTGAACGGGGATTGTGCACGATCGTGCCGCTCAACGAGTGGCCGTCGGGCAGGTGCACTCCATGAATGAGTAGCCAGGACTCGGTGGTGTGACCCAGAAGACGCTCCCAGTTGTCAGCTTCGCCCTCTGCCACGTGCACGTGCACACCCACGTCGTGGGCGGTTGCGAGTTCGGCCGCCGCGGCGATCGTGTCGTCGCTACACGTGAACGCTGCGTGCAGCCCGACCATTCCCCTGCCCCCTTCGCGCAGGTACCGGGCGTTCTCCTCGAGCCCTGCGATCGCGCCCGCCTCTCCGTGTCGGTCACTAACGCCATAGGCACAGCTCACCCGCACGCCGACTTCGGCACAGGCGTCTGCTATCACGCTCAGGGACCCTTCAATCGCGTTCGGCGACTCGTGATGATCGATGATCGCGGTGCAGCCCGACTCCAGTGCCTCCAACGCGCCGAGCTTTGCTGACCATTCGATGATGTCGAGGTCAAGAGCTCTGTCGAGTCTCCACCAGATGAGCTCGAGGATCTCGTCAAAGGTCGTCGGAGTGCGTCCTGGCGCGGGCATGCCGCGCGCGAGCGCGCTGTATAGGTGATGGTGCGCACACACGAGGCCGGCTGTCTGATTCAGATCCACGCGGCAGCTCGCTCGCGGTTGACGTCGTTGCGCATCGGCAGCTCGTTGCGCCACTGTCCGTCGAGCTCGGCTAGTGCTGCGGCCACGGCGCCGGCGGTGGGTACCAGACCGATCTCACCGACGCCTTTGATCCCGTATGGCGAACCGGGCTCAGGTGATTCGACGAGGATGACCTCGACGTCGGGCATGTCTTTCGGGCGAACGATGTCAAGATCGCGCAACGTTGTGTTGACCGGACGCCCATCAGCGTCGCATGGGAACCCCTCGGAAAGGGCGTAGCCGAGACCCATATGAACCGACCCTTCGATCTGACCTTCGCACAGGAGCGGATTCACGGCCCGGCCCACATCGTGTGCAGCGACCACGCGCTCGATTTTTCCACTCTCGCGATCCATCACGACCAGCTGGGCCGCGTAACCGAATGTCGAGTGAATCACGGGATTCTCTAGTCCCTCGCTAAGCGAATTCGTCCAGTCGACTCGGTACTCCCCGAAATAGTCCACGCCGCGTCGACATCCATCGGCCATTGCGTTGCGACACGCGTCCGCCACCGCTCCCGCACCCATCAAGGTGCCACGGCTACCGGTCGTCTGGCCGGCGCCAAGCTCTCTGGTCGAGTCGACGATGACCTCAACCTGCTCGGCGCGCACCCCGAGCTCTTCGATCGCAACCTGCTGTGCCACCGTGTGCACTCCTTGACCCATTTCGGTCCAACAATGCCGAACTTCGACGATGTCGTCCGGGCGAAAGTGCACAACAGCCTTCGCGATCTCTTTGAATCCGTTGCCGAGACCGGAGTTCTTGAGTCCTAATCCAAGCCCGACCGCCTTGCCCGCCGATCGGGCAGAGTGATACTGATCGCGCACTGCGTCCAGGCAGGCTTGCGCACCCAGGCTCCCGTCGCTCATCACCTGACCGGGGCCCCACACCTTTCCTGGAGACACGACGTTTCTATTGCGCATCTCCCAGCCGTCGATACCAACCGCTGCGGCCAGCCGATCCATCACACCCTCCATCGCGAACTGGGCTTGATTCGCTCCAAAACCCCGGAATGCGCCGCAAACTGAGTTGTTGGTGCGTGCAGCGACGGCTTCGACATCGATGTTCGGGACGACGTACGGACCCGAAGCATGGCCGGCGGCTCGTTCGAGCACTTTCATACCGACCGAGGCGTAGGGACCGGAGTCGCCGATCATCCGGACTCTCAAACCGCTGAGCTTCCCGCTCGAGTCACAGCCAGCTTCGTATGTCATCTTGATGGGGTGGCGTTTCGTGTGAACAAGGAACGACTCTTCACGGGAGAACGTCGTGCGGACGGGCTGGCGCAGAAGCCATGAAGCGAGCGCTGTTTGCGCTTGATTCGACATGTCTTCCTTGCCACCGAACGCCCCACCGTTGCTCACAAGCTCGGTGACGACGACCTCGGTATCGACGTCGAGGACGCGGGCGATGTCGTCGCGATCGTCCCAGATGCCCTGGCCACCGGAATAGACCATCAGCCGATCGAATTCGACCGGATCTGAACCGGTGTTGCCGTTGGTCAAGGGCAGCGGCTGTCCTGCGGGAACCGGCACCGCCAACGTCGACTCGGGTTCGACGAAGGCGTGGTCGATACGTTGGGTCTGGAATGTCTCGCGCACCACATGAGTTGCGCCGCTCAGCGCTGCGTCGACATCGCCGCGCTGATAGGTAGAGGTAGACAAGACGTTCCCGTCGAGTTCCCACACAGCGTCCGCAT
>JADFOM010000222.1 GCA_022562835.1 Acidobacteriota bacterium
TGTTCCTCGCCCAACCCGAGCAGCTCCATCAAGACCCGCGCCTCTCGCTCGCCCAACGTTTCGTTGAGCTTCGCGTGTAGTGCGAGTCGGTCGTCTTCTGTGATTGCCATTATGGGTCATCCATTCGGTGAGGTCTATCGAGGAGGAGCGGTGTTGGGCGACCGCCCCACCGGCACGTGAAGACGCTACTGACAGGGTGTGACGCTGGCGTTCTAGTTCAGGTCAGTGCGACCACCAGACCGGCAAGGCCGATCATCGATCCAACGTGGGTCAGCACCGTGATGCGCAGCTGTGAAGCGAGCTTGGAGTCGATATCGCCTCGCAGCATCGCGAATTGCGCGTCCACCGCTGTGAAACGTGCGTTCACCTGCGCGAATTGCGCATCGACGGCGCTGAACTGTGCGTTCATATCGGTGCGGACTGCGGAGAGTTCGGCGTTCATGTCGGTCCGTAGTTCACGAATGTCCGATGACAGCAACATCCGCTGGGTCTCGAGGTCCGACTTGGTGGCGATCTGGTCGTAGTCCATTGGAGGTAGCGATTCCATCAGGACCCGCGTTTCGCGTTCGCCGATGGTGCCGGCAAGTGCGTTGCGTAGTGCGAGTCGGTCGTCTTCTGTTATGGCCATTATGGGTCACCCCGATTTTCGAATCCACTGATGCTAAGGCGCGATGACCGGCGAGCCGACCGATGTGACACACGTTAGATGACGTATGTGACAGCGCCGGAAATGCGGCATCGAAACGGTGCCGCGCCGTCTGTGGGTAAGACCCAGTCGTGGTCCGCGTCCGCCTGTTGGCCGTCTTGGGTGGTGTCGGCTAGCGGCGCGATGGCCACGAACACGAGGGCAAGCAGAGCGACCACGCTGCACTCCATCATGGCCTGCGCCTACGTGCCAGTGCCCGCAACCTCGACTGCTGAAGCGATGAGGGCTGCTCCGATGCGTCGGGGTTCTCTGGACACATCACAGCGGTCACGCGATCGGGGGTGCAGCGCCAGCAATGAACCGGTTGTGGTCGGTTGACGAACCCACATGGTCCGGCGGGTTGCGGTCTCGATAGGAATGGGTTGGGACCTCTGTGGGTACGGGCCACTAGATTCCTGCTGATGGGAGAACGCGTAACGATCGAGGTTGATGACGGTGTCGCCGATGTGCGTTTGAACCGCGGCGACAAGATGAACGCCATGGACGGCCCAATGTTCGCGGCGCTCGTCGAGGCGGCCGATTCGTTGGCGGTCGACACCTCGGTGCGTGCGGTGGTGTTGTCGGGCAACGGTGCGTCGTTTTGTGCGGGTCTCGACTTCTCGGGTTTCCAGGCGATGGCCGGGGGAGTGGGCGACGACGACTCCAAGAGCACTGGTTCTATCGGACGGATCGAATCCGACCGGCCGCACAAAACACATCGGGCCCAGCAAGCCGTTTGGGGATGGCATGAGTTGCCGATGCCGGTGATCGCCGCGGTTCACGGCGTTGCGTTCGGGGCGGGTTGCCAGCTGGTTGTTGGCGCGGATATCCGCGTCGTGTCGCCCGACGTGCGCATGTCGGTGTTAGAGATCCGTTGGGGTCTGAGCCCCGATATGACAATTACTCAGTTATTGCCAGGTTTGGTCGGGGCCGATGTCGCCAAGGAACTGATCTGGACCGGACGTGAGGTCGGTGGCGACGAGGCGGTGAGTATCGGGCTGGCAACACATGTCGCGGATGACCCGCACGCGGCCGCGACCGAGCTGGCTCAGACGATCGCTTCGAAGAGCCCGCACGCGATCAGGGCCGCCAAGAGGTTGATCAACGAGGCCGCGGCGGAGGACCGCAACGCGGGCTTCGAGGCCGAACGCAATGAGATCGGCGCGTTGATTGGCACGCCGAATCAGGTCGAGTCAGTTCAGGCCTATTTCGAAAAGCGTGACCCGGTGTACGCCGACCCCGACGAGTAGCGCCTGAGTACCGCTAGGCGTGAGGTCTCACCGACTTGTCAGGCGAGGGTGGCGACGAGGGCTGTCAGCCCGATCATCGAGGCGAACTGGGTGATGATCGTGGTGCGGGCCAGCATCGTCATCTCGTGTTTGAGTTCGGCTCGTGTTGCGACGAACTCGGCGCCGTTGTCGACGCGGAGTTCGTAGATCTGAGACGTCAGGTCGACTCGGAGTTCGTCGATCTGCGATTGAACGTCTGTGCGGAGTTCGTTGATTCGTGATTGAAGGTCGGTGCGTACTTCGCGAATTTCGGACTGTAGTCCGGTGCGTACCTCTCGGATGTCGGAGGACAGCAGGAGTCGTTGATTCTCGAGGTCGTCCCGAGTGGTGATCTCGTCGTAGTTCACCGGCGGTAGTACTTCCATGAGGACGCGCGTAGCCCGTTCGCCGATGGTCGGCGTGAGACTGGATCGCAGCGCGAGTCGGTCGTCTTCACTGATAGCCATTATGGGGCATTCCTTCACGAGGGTCCATGAAGGCTCGAAGACGTGTAGACCTGACGAGCCGACCGGCAAGGTCCAAGCTACAGATTGGGTGTGACAGCGGGCCTTGTCGAACCTACCTGAGGCAAAGGGCCCAACGGGTGCAGGCCTCGGAACGACGGTGTCAGACACCGAGCGCATTTTCCGGTTTGGAGATGGCGCGCCTTGCGCAAGCAACCCGCAGGGTTGCCCGTGTCTGACACCCTGCGGCTGGGACCGTTCGACGTCCGGTAACACGCGTTGAGATCAGTACGTGACGACTTCGAGTTCGTCGACCGTGACGGTGTGGGTGTTGGAACGTTCAATCTGACCCCAGGGTTGGGTGACGGGCTGGTCAGACGATTGCCAGGTGATGTTCCAACTCAGCGTGATCGTGGTGGTGTAGTTGCCTGGGTTGGCATAGGTATGGGGGCATTCGGCTGGTTGGTCTTCGTAGGTCGGTCCGGCGTCGGGGTTCCAGAGGTTGCCGAGGCTTTCACAGACCAACGGCTCGCTGCCGTCGCCGAAGTCGAAGGTGGCATGGCTGAGTTCCGCGGTTGCAGTAGCCCAGATGGCGTTGTTGTCGACCTCCGCGGTGGCGGTGCCGCCGCCGAGGTTGTTGGTGATGGCGTAGTAGGTGGCGATGTTGACGAAGGTGCTGTTGTTGGGTGGCGAGGTTTCGAGATTGGGCAATTCGAGCCCTATCGCGTCGACGGCGTCATCGATTAGGCCATCGGCGGTGTGTGCACCAGGTGGTTGGCCTGGCCATTCGGTGATGGTGGGAGGTTGCAGCGGCGGGTTGATGGCGCTGCCGTTGACGAACTCGCGGCAGGTGGTCCAATAGAAGCCGGGCCGGCTGGGGGTGACGATGATGTAGCCCTCATCGGCGTTGTCGCCCGAGCCTTGTTTGATCATCCAGTAGCAACGAATGTCGCGGGCTGACGCCCGTCCACCCGACGGACCAGGTGACGCGCCTGGTGTCACGTTGACCCGACCGACCGCCGCTCGGACATAAACGTGGGAGGAGTCGGTCGTCACGGGACCGGCAAAGTCTCCTCGGTCTGCGCCAGCAGGCGGGGCACCCTGTAGGACCGCGAGGGCGATGAGGCCTGCTACGAGAAGTCGCATCGGTCGCTCTCCATTGCGTCTTGTCCGCTGAGAACCGTCGTTTGGGCAGATGCCTTCCAACCGTTTGAGGTTCTGCGGAGTGTCCATTCGTTGATTCGTCGGCCAACGCTGTCGTCGACTACTTCATCGGTCTCAGCGATCGTCACGATGATGTCGTCGGTCACACATTCTTGGAGTACCGCTAGATCGCCATCGACAAATATCAAGCCGAAACTCGATCCTGATACCGAGTTATCGGGCAGTCGACCGATCTCGCCCGACTGCCTCCAGTCTCTGACCAGCTCTCTGTAGCGCTGAGCCAGTGGTGGCGTCATTAGCCGATCGAGACTGCTGTTGGCGAGCTTGAGTGTTAGCGCGGCGCGAGTCGCTAACTCGCGTACCTCACTCACGATTCCGATGAGTTCGGCCTCGAGTTCGGGGCTTGCGCCTTCGTCGACATAACCAGTGCCGGGCGGGGCGGTTGGTCGAGGGCTGTTGTGTTGGGTGGAAGAGACTGCGACAGATGACAACGTCGACGAGGCGACAGATGACGACGTCGACGTGGTCGTGCTCGCTGGTACATCAATGGTTGTCGTCGATGAGGTCGACGTGGCGGTGCTGGTGGACGAGCTCGTTGATGTGGACGAGGTTTCGACCGGGCGAACGCGGTCTTCGTCGGAGGCGCTTGCGTCACTGCTTCCGCAGCCGACAGCGAACAGGGTGAGCACGGTGAGCGCTATGAGAAGGCATTTCACGATGCGAACCGAGGGTACGTGTGGTGCGCGCCGATGAAAGAACCGGGCGAACGGTCAATCGAGGCGAGCGGGGAAGCCGCCCTTTGCGATGGGTCCCCATGAGTCGATCGTGAGGCGGATGAGGCACTTGTTTTGATCGAGCATCGCCTGGCGGTACTCGTCCCAGTCGGGATGTTCGCCAGAGATCACGCGGTAATAGTCGACGAGGCCGTCGAGCGCCTCGGGCAGGGTGAGCAGCTCAGCGGTGCCGTCGACCTGCACCCACTCGTCGCCAAACGAGTCAGACATCACCACCATGGAGGCGGTGGAGTTGCGCCCCACGTTGAGCGACTTGGCGCGTTCGGGGTAACTCGAGATGACGATGCGGCCTTCGTCGTCGAGTCCCATGGTGACCAGTGACGCTTGGGGTCGGTTGTCGCGGCGGGTGGTTAGCAGCACGCCTCGATGGCGTGGACGCATGAACTCCTCGAGTTCGCCACGCTGGACCTAGCGAT
>JADFOM010000223.1 GCA_022562835.1 Acidobacteriota bacterium
TCGGGCTATCGAGCACGACCGTCTCATCGAGTTCGGGTGCATGCTCAAGAACATCGACGGAGTGACCAGACGGATCGTCGGGATCGCCCGGGTCGACCTCGATTCCTCGAGCAGGACGGCGAGTGAGCAGTACAGCACCGGCGACGACGCCGACGAGAAGCACCGCGATAAGGACGATGATAACAATTTCCATGAGGCTGCGAGCCTACGTGGCCCACTCTGTTTTTCTGACAACTACGGCGCCCGCGAGGACCTCGAACGTGTCAGGTAATCGATCGGTCGGACCGACCTCAACCTGCCGCGCCGATCCGTACCGATATCTCGACGCTCTCGTTGCCCCTCATGACGGTGAACCGCAGCACTTCACCTGGCGTGCGCAGCTGCACTTCGGCGGCAAGCGAACCCATCGAACCAACGTCGCGCCCGTCAAGAGCGGTTATCAGATCGCCGGTCATGAGCCCGGCCCTCTCCGCGGGGGCGCCCGGAACCAACTCACCGATCACCACGCCACCCTCTCCGGTCATCGCAGACTCGCCGTGAATGCCGAGGTAGCCGGTTTCGAGCGACTCACCGTTGAGCAACCGTTCGGCAATCAATAGGATCGTGTCCGTCGGAATCGCGAAGCCGACGCCGACATTGCCCTGAGAGGTTCCGTCGGTGCGGATCGATGTATTCATCGCGATGACGCGACCTTGTCGGTCGGCGAGGGCTCCACCCGAGTTGCCCGGGTTGATCGACGCGTCGGTCTGGATCATCTCGACGATTACGTCTTCCTCGTTGGGCACGGTTCGTCCCACAGCGGACACGATCCCGGAGGTTACCGTTTGCTCCAGGCTGAACGGCGATCCGACCGCGACGGCGGTTTGGCCGACCTTGACAGTGGAGACCGGAGCGAACGTAGCCGGCGTCACGGGGATCGATTCATCGATCGAGATCACTGCGATGTCACGTGCGGGGTCGGATCCGACGATGTCACCGTCGGCCTCCAACCCGTTCGCAAAGCGAATGAGAACCTCGGTGGCACCCTGCACAACGTGAGCGTTTGTCACTATCAGACCGCTATCCCAGACGATGCCCGAACCCTGCGCGATCGGCACCTCACCCTGGAGGATCTCGACCGAAACAACAGAAGGCGCAACAATTGCCGCGACAGCCGCAATCGGTTCATCCTCATCCTCGCCCACCAACGGTTCCGGCACCGCGAGGGACTGACGCTCGAGGGCGGTAGTCAGCGGCGAGGCCGTTTCGACATCGGTGCCTTCGGAGGAAATGGCGAGTTCGTCGAGGAAACCATTATCCCCAACCGCGTGCCCGACCACTAGACCAGTCGCGAGCAGCGAACCAGCGACGAGCACGGCGAGCATCGCCCACCATCCCCGACGGCGGGCTACTTGTGGGGAGGGATGCTCCGCCGTCGGGGTTGTTGTTTGCGGTGAATCCCACGGCTCGCCGACACCAATCGACGACGACAAACCGGGGTGTGAGGCTGACCGATGGGCCGATGCCCGCCCACGATCGCCCGGGGGTGGAGGGAGTGATCCACCGGGTGATCGTGTGGGTTCGCGTCCTTCGTTGTCAACCATATGAACGATGGTAAACAGCCGCGCCGAAAACGGAGCTAAGGACCTGGGATGGATCCGTGAGCGACTTCATGAACGGTTGGGACGATCGAGCACAGATGACCCGACTACCAGCGGTGGGTTCGCTGCCCTCAGATGTCCGATCTTGATTTGCCGTCCGCACGAGTGCGCACCGACCCATTGCTCGCCGGTGGTGCTGATTCGTCGGCGATGGGCAACGCGAGAGTGAAAGTCGAGCCCTGTCCGAGCTCACTCACCAATGCGATTTCACCTCCGTGTCCTTCGGCGATCTGTCGCACGATGGCCAATCCGAGTCCGCTTCGTCCCTCGACTCGGGCGTTGGCGGGGTTGCCGCGCCAGAATCTTTGAAACACCCGCGCCTGGTCGTTTTCGGCGATACCGGGACCCTCATCGGCAACGGACAACAACGCCCAATCGTCGGCTGCGCGTGACTCGACCCGCACTGTCGAGTGCTCGGGTGCGAGACGCACAGCATTCGCTACCAGATTGGCGAGAGCCCGGCGACGAGTTCGCCGTCGTCGTCGGCCCCCGCGTCGAACTCGACCAGCCGGAACGTGTCACTGCCGTTGTACTTGCCCGGGCCGTAGGAGGCGAACTCGATTTCGGGCAGCGATAGATCGCTCAGCGACTCGAGGCCGCTTTGAAGGGAATCGTTGGTGAGTTCGACGCCAGCAGCCACCGCAGCGTCGACAAACAGCGAGAGGTCACGGCAAGCCAGGACTGTGTATGACCAGTAATTAGGGTCGTCTTCGCTGTTCTCGACTCCGGGCGCAGGCTGTTCGAATCGGGCCTCGGGCAGCGCCGCTTGCACGTCGTCGATGCATTGCTGTGTGAGGTCGTCGATGGGGTCGGTCGGAAGACTCGCCTTGGCTGCCGAGGCGATCGTGCCATCGAGATCTGCCGGGTCGATACCTTGCAGAATCGCGGTCGTGAAGTTGGAGGAGTCGACCGCCGCCAACTCGATACCGAGATCGCCATAGACGATGAAACCAGTGGCGGCGGGGCCGAAGATGACCATTCGGTCCAGGCCGGCATCGCGAACCTGTTGTTCCATGATTTCGGCCTGAGCCTCGAGGGTGTCTTCGTCGAGGACGAGGTCGTCGATGTTCATCGTCAAAACGATTTCGACGTCGGCGTCGGCAAAAGCGGCTTCGACGTCGGCGCCGATGCGGTCTTCGGTGTCGGTGCCGTCGTAGTGCACGCCGACCGCGGTTGCTCCATCGAACCAAGCGGTGGTGTCGAGTTCGGCGATGAACGCGGTCTCCCGGGCGGTCCCGTCGATCAACAAACCGGCGATTGGAGCCTTGGTCCGCTCCAGCGCTTCGCCCGCGGCTACTACCTGCGAGCCGAGCAGGGCTGTCTCGTGCTGTTCAAAGATGCAGAAGTTGGCGTCACCGCGCATGCCTCCTAGGACAGCGAACACTTGAGCGTCCTCGGTGAACTCGATACATGATGCGAGCATCCCTTCGTTGTCGGCAGGGTTGAAGCTAGAGATGGTGTATTCGAGGTTTCGTCCGTTGATTCCGCCGGCTTCGTTTACCTTCGCGGTGAGAGCGTCCCAGACAGCGCCGGCATCGCCGAGGAAACCAAATCCGAACGCCGATGTGTCCCAGAAGCCGACCCCGATCTGGATCGTGTCCTCGGTTACACCTCGAAAGCTTGCCGTACGGGGTTCGCCGTCGGAGGTGGAGCCGGAGTCGCCGGTCGTGGTCGTGTCCCCAGCGGTTGTCGTCTCGACGGTGCCTTCGGTGGTCGTGGTCGTATCGGCGCTCGAATCGTCGCCCGTTGAACAGGCGACGGCGGTCATGATGACAACGACGAGAATGGATGCGAATCGTCGAATGTCGCGACTGCTTGTCATGGTTCCCCCTGGTGACATTGGTCACTGCTGGCTGAAGAATATACCATCGGTAGGAAATGTCCAGCGGGTCACTCGTCCGTCGTCGGCGACAGTTCACGCTGGTCAAATGTCAGAGAATCAAGCCCTCTGTTGTGCCGATTGAAACCAGGGAGATTTGCCATGGATGAGCCGACCACGGTTCGGGAAGTTCTCGAGACCGTCACGGATTCGATCAACGACCACGACGGGGATCTCACGGGCACCTACAAGTTCGTGATCGACGGCGAAGGCACCTACCGCCTGGTCGTGACAGACGGCCATTGTGAGTTGCTCGATGGCGACGGCGACGAGGAGCCCGTCTCAACACTTTTTGCCGCAGCCGACGATGCGCTGCTGATCTTTTCGGGTCGGGCAGATTCCATGAAGGCGTTCATGGAGGGACGAATGCGGATCGAAGGCGACCTGATGGCGATGACCGCCTTTCAGACCTACATGCCAGGCGGCAGCGTCGCGGCCGGCGGCGCGTCGAGCGGACAGCGAGTGGACTACGTGTCGCCGGACCAGTCCCCTTCGTTTGAGCTGTGGTCAGATCGAGTTGCTGCCATTTCGTCGGAGCCCCAAACGCTTCGAGAGGTCGCGGCCGAGCGAGGCCTCTACATCGGTGCGGCTGTCGCGAGCCCGAGCGGTCCTAGCGGTGAAACGTTGCTGCACAGAGAATTCAACGGTCTCGGGGCCGAAAACGCTTTCAAATGGCACGCCCTTGCAAAACATGTAGGAGATTACGATTTCACGGCTACCGACGACTTTGTTGCCTACGCGCAGCAACACGACATGAGGTTGCGGGGCCACACGCTCATCTGGGGTCGAGCCGGTCGGCCCCGGGATCTGGAATCTGTCGTGCGCGCCGCCTCAAACCCCTCGGCGACTCTGCGGGGGCTGATGGCGGACCACATCGAGACCGTCGTTGGTCGCTACCAGGGCAAGGTCCGGGTCTGGGACGTCGTGAACGAGCCCATGGCATACAGCGGCGAGGGGTTCGATTCCAATGTGTTCTTCGAGACGCTCGGCGAGGGGTACGTCGCTGAGTCATTCCACCTTGCGCGTGGGGCGGACCCTGATGCCGAACTCGTCTTGAACGAGCAGATCTCTGCGTCGCAGTACGACGACATCGGTGGACACGAGTTCCTTTCGTTTGTCGAGAAACTGGTCGCTGCAGATGTGCCGATCGATGGCGTCGGCGTACAAGGCCACATGCTGATGGGAGTCGCCGACTCGGGCGCACTTCGTACTTTCCTCCAACGGATAGAACAGCTCGGTCTGTTCATCGAGGTGACCGAGATG
>JADFOM010000224.1 GCA_022562835.1 Acidobacteriota bacterium
AGGTCTTGGCGAGAATCACGAATCGGCGCCGGGCTGCGGCTCTTTGTTCAGGGTGCACGAGTGGGAGAAGGGCGAGGCGAGCAAGCAATTCGAGTGGGGCGTGCAGCGTGAAGGAGTTATCGATCGTGCGGGGCGGTGAGAGCAGCGTGCTGACTTCAAATGCGAGGTCAGCATCGGTCAATTCGAGTAGTGCTGCGGTGGCCATGACCCCACGGTAGAACTTAAAGTCCACTTGAAGTCAAGGTCACATTCGAAAAATTTGGTCGTCTACCCACCTCACAGGTGGGTAGACGACCACAGATTCTAGGGAATGACTACGAGTGCATCGGGGAACGCCAAGCCTTCATCGATTACCACCGGCGGTTGAGGATCACCGGCCTCGTCGAACCGAATCATTCTCACCTTGCCGAGTCCGCTACCCGGGCCGATCGAATCCGGTGTGACGAGCAGTGCCATGTCAGCGAACCACAACGTGCCGTCGGCTGTTGTGGCGAGTCCGTTGGGAGAGCCAAGGGGTAGTGGTTCCTCTCCGGGGGCGTCTCCCTCCGCTGGTTCAAGGACGTAACGAATGAACGTTCCGTCGGGGCCGTACTCGGCGATCTTGCCGGTGAACACTCCCGACACATACCACCCGTTTGGCGACGCGGTGATGCCGTTCGCCAGACCGATGTTGCCATTGACGTCGATGAACAACTCCTTGTTCGGGTCAGCCATCATCGGCGCACCCGTCGAGTCGGTATCGGTGCATTCGTCGACCGAGGTTGGCAGATCGGTGTAGCGCGATACGCCAAGTGTTGGTGTCCTCGCCGATGCGAGCAACACGTCCTCGCCATCGATGGCGATCGCTTGAGCCGTCGTTACCGCGATGTCGATCTTGCAGTAGGAGGGGGTTCCTAGCTCATAAGGAGGTTCGCCTTCGAAAGGTGGGAACCAGATCATGAGCTGGCCGGTGCCGTCTCCCGACGCCTGGTTGCCAACATCGCTGGTGACGACACGCCCATCGGGCAATACGCCACAACCAAACATCTCGGCCTGGGAGTCCGCCGGCTGATAGGTCGGCACGAGCTTGCCGATCTGGATCGCGCCGAGTTCGTCGAATGTATCTCCCGTCAGTTCGAACACGCCCCAGCCGGGTGGGACCGTCGCCTGTTCTGTGTCCTCACCGGCAATAAATGTTCGGTCGTCGAGGAAACAGATCTGAGCATTGATGTCGAGTCCGTTTTCGGGATCGTCATTCGCATTTTGGATGACAAGCCTTCGGTTCGCTTCGGCGTCGTAGGCAACAAGATCGTTTCCCTGTCCGCTCAGCACGATCATCCCGGCCTCAATCGCGCTGCCTTCGCTTGCCCCATCACCCTCGGTGTCCGGCGGTTGCGATGAGGACGATGACGATGAGGGCGCTTCCGTTGTTGTATCTTCGGCCGGCGGTGTATCACCATCGTCGTCGCTGCAGGCGGCCGCCACGAGTGCGATCGTTAGCAGCAGGGTCAGGATCGTGGATTTGCGCATAATTACTCCTCGATGGCTTCGGTTTGAATTGGTGGGTTGAACCCGATCGTCTCGACGAGCCGGTCCAGACCATCTGTGGCGTCGGGCATCGTGTCAGGGTCGACGATCGCCAATATCGTCATGCGGTTGTATGAGGCGCCGGGTATCGGGACCGTGTTCGCGATACATCCACCCGATTCGTCGAAGAGGCACAGGAACCCGCCGGTCGGATTGTCGTCGCGTTCAGAGATCAACAGGCCAAACGCCGTCGCGCCAGCGGCCTCAGCATCGGACCCTTCGCGCAGCCACTGTTCTGGGTTACCCAGGCCCTCGGTTTCGACGATGGCTCGAAACGGATCGGTCTCGATTCGTAAGGTCCCCGAGGGCGTCAGTCCTGCCGGAGGCTCCTTGATGTCGAAGGTGAACTCGCACGGCTCATCGACACAGTTCGGTTCACCGAGCAGTCGAACCGGCGCGGCCGTATCGGGAGCCGTCGTCGTCGGGGCGGCCGTGATTGTGGATTCGACGGTCGGGTCGAGGGTGAAGCGGTAGACGCCGCTCTTTTCTGACAGATCGGGGGTACCGGGTTCCTTGAATCCAGCCGCGGCCCAAAGATCATCGTCGACGATCGCAACCCCGCCGCTGAGCAGGACTCCCAGATCCTCCCCCCACAACACCTCGCCGGTCGCCAGACCGATTGCCCGTAGTTGGTTGTCGGTCGTTGACGAGGTGAAGGCGATGTCGTTGACGATCGAGACCGGAGCATAGCTGGGCCCTGGGGACTGGTTCTGCCACAGGATTTCGCCGGTGGCGGCGTCAAACGCGTGCACGCACGGGCACTCACCGATCGCGGTGGCCCCAACTATGATGCCGTCCTGGACCGCCGCGGGACCGATGAACCCGCCGGTCGCGAAGTTGTCGCGTACGAACCCGTCCTCGGTCGCCTTGGTGTCCCACACCAACTCGCCGCTTTCGCGGTCGACCGCGTAGTAGTGGGCGTCCTTGGCGCCGAGCCCAACCAGTGGGCGATCATCCTCTCCCAAAAAGAGGTTCGGTGCGCCCGCAAAATCGGCATCTCGATCGTTAGGCGGATGGGGCTGGAAGCTCCACGCTTGTTCGCCGGTCTCAACGTCGACCGCGACCAGCGCTTCGGCGTTCTCGTTCCATCCCTCGCGGTCGGTTGGGCAGTTGGCGATGCCGGCAAAGACCAGTCCTCGTTCGATGTCTACCGTCGGTGAGCCCCAGATCCCGCCGCAGCCGTTGTGGTCGCCCGACTCTGGGTCGAAATACCAGCGTTGCTCACCGGTCGTGAGCGAGAGTGCCTTCATGCCGGTGGGCAGCGGAGCACCGTGCGCGTCGAAGGTGACGACCACCGTGTCGCCGACGACGATCGGCGAGCTAATGATTTCCGTTGACGTGCCTTCGTCGCCGAGCCGATGAGACCAGAGTTCGCGACCGTCGTCGGCCGCAATCGCGTGAACGGTCATGCCCGATCCGACGATCAAAGCGTCGGTTCCGTCGATCGTCGCGAATGCGGCACTCGAAGAGATCTGACCGCCGTACTGAAGCGGATTGGTCGATAGCTGGGTCTGCCAGAACTCCTCGCCGCTGTCGGCGTCGAGGGCGTAGAACGCGCCGGTCCAGTCGCCGACGTAGAGCCGACCGTCGACGACAACCGGCGACGCGCTCACGACGTCGGCCGTCTTGACGAACCATATCTTTCGCAGGTCACCGACCGAATCGCCGGAAATGGGGGAATCACATGGGTAGGCGAACGTGCGTGCGATGTTCTGACCCCACATCGGCCACTGGCATTCCAGCCGAGCATCTACGTCCTGACCTGAGGGTTCCGCCTGGTCACCGCTGTCGTCGTCGCCACAGGTCGCGGCGATCATGGTCAGCGCGAGCACAGAGACCGTAAGGCGCAGGGCCCGGGTTGCGCGACCAGTTTTGGTCATGTGGCCGCCGCCAGCGGGCCGGGCTTTACGTGTACATCCGGCTCGATTTCGGACTCGATCATCTTGAGTGGCCTTGACGGTCATCTAACGGCTATGTCACTGGGAAGTCTGTTTAACAGACAGTGAACGTGCCAGCAAGACGTCACAGGAGAACGGAAATACTTTCACGTCTTGGCGGAACTAGCAGCCGCCAGCGGAGGCTGGCGCAGAAAGATGAGGGCGTGTGGGATCGGTTCGAGTGGGGCGGGAATGACTCAATGCTGCGAGAGTGTCGACCGTGAGTCCTTCTGACCTCGCCGCTGGTGGTGTTCCCGTCCGACGGGAGCCGCCGCCGTTCCGGCGGCTTCGGGTGCAGCGGGTTGAGGCGTTGAGTCCTCGTATGGCGCGCATCGTGTTAAGCGGTGACGAGCTTGAAGGCCTCGAAATAGACGAGCCCGCCGCCAGCGTGCGGTTGCTCCTTCCGCCTCCCGATGGCGATCGTCTCGTAATCCCCGCGTGGTCTGGCAACCAATTCGTCCTCCCCGATGGGGATCGTGCACCAATACGCACGTTCACGCCCCGTCGGCTCGATCCGAGCGAGCGTGAGCTCACCCTCGACATCGTCGTCCACGAAGGCGGTGCCGCTTCCGACTGGGCATCGTCTGCGGCTGAGGGTGACGAGGTCGCCATTTCGGGACCCGGGCGCGGTTACGAGATCGATCCGACCGCTTCGGATTATCTGCTGGTCGGCGACGAGACCGCACTCGCAGCCATCGCTCAGCTTCTCGAGGTATTCGCACCTACCACTCAGGTCACGGTGCACGTCGAGATCGCCGATCCGTCGGCACGCCTAGAACTACCGCCGCACCCGGCTACGACGGTGGCATGGCACGAGCTTGGCGAGGGTTCGGCGCCCGGCAGCACGCTGGTCGACGTAATTGCCGGGCTTGAAGAGGTACCGGCGGGAGTTTGGATCGCGGGTGAGGCTGCGTCGGTGCAAAAGATCCGCAAGAACCTGTTTGACGAACGTGGACTCGCCCGCGCCAGGGCCACCGTCCGCGGCTATTGGAAACTGGGTCGCGCCGCGACCTGAGCGGGCGAAGTGCAAGACTTGTGTGCGACCGAATGCGACAAGTGCCTGTGCCGATGTAGCGTCGACCAACATGATCCGCGAAAGAGGAACCACGATGTCGACAAGTTGCCATCGGTCAATCCCGGTATGACCAAGGAGGCTGTGACAGAGAGCTTTGGGCAGCCGACCGCTGTCAAGGCCATAATCAGGAACCGCTTTGGCCAAACCATCGAGGTCTGGGAATACAACCTGGCCCTGCCCGACGATCCCCGTGA
>JADFOM010000006.1 GCA_022562835.1 Acidobacteriota bacterium
TGACTGCGGGCGGCCACGCTCTTCGCCCTGCGGAGGCTCAAGACCCGTCAAGAACTTGGCCCCGCATGGGTAGTATACCACATGCGGGGCCGCCGTGCTGGATTTGCTCAGCCGGTGGTGTTCTAGGACGCGACGAGGACGGTTGAACGCTGGGCGGTGGAGTACCGGCCGTCCGCTCTTGCGACAGCGACGCGGGTGAAGAGTCGTTGCCCTTGCATGATCGAGAACGGGGGTACCGCGAAGGTCGCGGGGGACGACGGAGGGGTTGTGGAATCGCCATCGATTGTGCCTGCCAGGCGGTACGGCCCCTTGAAGAACTGGATTCCGATGTTTTGCGGGCGGCTCGCAAAGACGAGCATCGAGGAGTCGTCTTCGTTGGCCCAGTCGTCGGTGTTGTCGAATACGATGAGGATGCCAGCGACTTCACCGGCGGCCATCCCGATATTCGTGAACTCGCCGGTGTTGAAGTCGACCGGTGCTGGATCGATGCGTGTCAAGCCCGCCTGTAGACGCGGGACGTTGACGCGGCAGTACATATTCAACGCGGTGACGGTGCGAGGCTCGCCGAACGGATTGAGGAGCGGGACGTTGGCTGCGTAGACCGCCCACGCGTCGCGTTGGGCCTGTGTGAGTACCGAATTCCAGGCGTCGACGAGCCCGGCCATATCGGTGCGGACCTTTGTTTGGAAGACCGTGCCCGGATCGGTGGGTGTCGTCCGGGCACGGAAGTAATTGCCGCCTTTGTTGTGCGATGCGACCAGTCCGCCGATCGAACCGGACGCACGCGAAATGATCTGGCTCTCAAACAGCATCGTTGAACCCTCGTGCGTCATGCCGGGAAGCTAGCGCACCCGCGGGGTGGTCGACCCAGTCGATGGCGACTGAAGACTTTGACGTTGCCGAGCCCGGTGACAAGACTTGCGCTGTGAACAACTTTGCGCTCTCCGGCATCAATCATCTGGCACTTGTGTGCAGCGACATGGCCCGCACGGTGGACTTCTACGAGAACACTCTGGGTATGCCGTTGATCAAGACGGTCGAGCTTCCCGTCGATATGGGTCAACATTTCTTCTTCGACTGCGGCAACGGCGATGCCCTAGCGTTCTTCTGGTTCGCCAAGGCCCCGGCTGCGGCGCCTGGCATTTCATCTCCTGCGGCAAGACCTGACACCGGAGACACGGTCACGGCACACGCCTCGATGAACCATGTCGCCTTCTCCGTACCGCCAGACGCGATCGACGGATACGTCGAGAAACTGCGTCAGGCGGGGGTCGAGTGTTCCGATGTCGTCAACCACGATGACAGCGAATGGGGCGTTAGTCACGACCAGCATCCGGGCGTATTCGTACGGTCGATCTATTTCACAGACCCGGACGGCATCCTGCTCGAGTTTGCCGCCTGGCAACGTGAACTTGGGCCAGACGACGTGGCACACACCCCGGTTTCACCGAACAACTCGAAAGACTGACCATGCCGCGCATCAACGAAGTATCTCGGGAAGACGTCACCGCACCCATCGTCAGTCTCATGTACGACTTCATTTTTGGCGACAGGGACCCAGTTGCCGAGCCCGGCACAGAAACCGGTACGCCCGGTGACTGGTGGACCGTCTTCGCGAATTCCCCAGACGTGTTCGAACATGCCGTTGCCGGGTTCGGGCTCTATCAGAGTTCGAACCGCAAGCTCGATCCGGTGCTCCGCGAACTCGGGCAATGCAGGACCGGATGGGCCGCGCAAAGTCAATTCGTCTTTTCGCAACACTGCAAGTCGCTGCGCGGTCTTGAGGTTAGCGACGAACGCATCGCCGCTATCCCCCACTGGCAAGTAGCCGATTGTTTCGACGAGACCGAACGGGTGGTCCTGGCCTACACCGATTGTCTCGTTCTCGAACACGGCCGCGTGCCCGACGGGCTGTTCGATGCGCTGCGCGCACGCCTCAGCGACGAGGAAATCATTGAACTGACATACATCACGACCCTCTATCTGCATCACGCGGTGATGTCACGTGCTCTGCGAACCGAGTTCGATGACATTGCCGAACACGTCGTCGAGGTCGCGGCCCCCGAGGGTGGCAGTGATGTGCTGCGAATCGCTCCGCCCGACGAAGCGTGAGACGCCAGCCCGGGCACAATCTTGAAGGTCGAAGCTCGCAATGACCGCGACTCGTGTGTTTACACGCGGTGACTACCGCATCGGTGTGGCCACCAACTTCGGGCCTCGCGTTGTAAGCCTGTCATGGCGTGACGGCGCCGAACTCTTCGCTCAGCTCGAACCGTCGGTGACCGTTGAACATCCGGATCGACCGTACGTGTTACATGGAGGACACCGTCTCTGGGTAGCCCCGGAGGTGCCGGCGGTGACATACGCACCAGACGACGCACCTTGTGAGGTTCGCGAGGATGGCGAAACCATCCTGATCGAGGCCAATCCCGACGGCGCCGGAATCGCCAAGCGAATAGTCATCGAGCACGACGAGGACCGTTTGAGAGTGGAGCATCGCCTCACAAACGCTGGAGAGACAACGGTCCACGCTGCACCCTGGGCGATCTCGCAAGTCCCTCACGGTGGAGAGGCGATACTGCCGTTAGGCCAGCGCAGCGACCCTGAATCCTTTCAGGCCGACCGGCGTCTCATTCTCTGGCCCTACACCGACCTGTCCGACTCTCGGATCGAGTTCGGGCCCAACTCGGTGAGGATCGCTGCAACCGCTGGGCCCCGTCTCAAACTAGGCAGCGGACCGTTGATTGCCCGGGTTGACTATGTCCGTGGCGCTCAACGCTTGACGAAGACCTTCGAGGTCGCTGCGGGAGAGCAAACGTGGGCTGACCTCGGCGCGGTTGCACAGGTCTTCTGCGGCCAGGATTGCGCCGAACTCGAAACCCTCGGACCGGTGGTCGCTCTAACACCCGGAGAATCGACCACACACGTCGAGTACTGGACAGTGCAACACGTATGACGAATACTCAGCTGAAAACCGAGCCACGTGCCACCGCTGTGCCCGCTCAGTCGACTCGGCTGGACCGGTCCTGCGCCACCGCATCGTAGGTCTCGTAGTCAGACGCGGTATCGGCGGCGAACTCGAACTGCATCAGACCGACGTCACCCCACAACCGTCGGAGGTGACCGTCATTGGCATCGAGCAGGCCGAGCTTGCGCACATTGGGTACCAGCTTGGAAAAGAAGGCCGCCATGAATCCACCGAACAGCGGCATATCGAGTTTCTCCGCGCCCGCCCTCAGCGCCGTTTTGGCATCCTCGAGCGGTACACCCATACGCTCCCAGATCTCCGGTGTCGTCGAACGGGTTCGGTTGCGAATCGTGTTATCGGCGAGGAACTCTTGTCGATCCATCAGCTCTGCCGACGTCAGGTTCTCGTAATACTCGGCGAGACTCAGAACCCCGAAGGCGACGTGGCGGGCCTCATCAGCCATCACATAACGCAACAGTCTGCGCAGTAAGGGTTCCTCTGTAGAACGAATCATTGTGCCAAAGGCAGCCAGAGCAAGGCTTTCGATGACGATCTGCATGCCGAGGTAGGCGATGTCCCAGCGGCTGTCCTCCATCAAATCGTTGATCTGACGATCGAGGAAGGGACTCATTGGGTACGCGTCGCCGAGTTTGGTGTGCAGATACTTAGCGAATACCTCGGTGTGGCGAGCCTCATCCATCGTCTGGGTCGATGCGTAGTATTTGGCATCAATCCATGGAACGGTCTCGACGATCTTGGCCGCGACAATCATGGCGCCCTGCTCGCCGTGCATGAACTGGCTGAGCTGAGCGGTGAGTGACTCCACGCCTAGCTGGGTGTATTCCTTGTCGGTCCATTTCGCGAACGGCGACCCTGGCTCATCAGCCGAAGCCCGCGCCATCTCGACGGTTGCGTTGGGCTGCGTTGAGGTTGCAACGACCCGTTCGGGGTCTACGTCGATCGACCAATCGAGGTCGGTCACCGAGTTCCATTGCGATGCCATGCCCTTGTTGTAGAGCGTGACTAGCTGATCCCGATCACGCTCATAGTTCCAGACGAACACTCGCGCAGCGTTGTCGGTCACGAGCTTGATCGACGCATCAACCGTGTCGGCGTCGGGCAGACCGGGCGAGTTCGCCCCTGTCATCTGTGTCATGGTTCCCCCAGGTCTTCGACCGACATTGTGCCACGACTCACCCAACCGACGCTCTCTCGCGCCGACGTCGGCAGGCCTCAGGACAGACCGAGAGCATCGAGTTGTGAAATCAGATCCGACGTGACGCGTGTGCGTCCAGTCTCATTGGTGTGCAGGCCGTCGTGCGTTTCGCTGTCGTCGAGCTCATCGAGTCGAAGTAGAGGAACCTCGAGCCGCTTGGCTAGGGCCGCGAGAGCGGCATCTGCCTCACCATGCACCTTGGACGCCAACCCTAGGACCTCTGGGTGCACGGGCAAAGCGACCAGCACTACCTCTGTGCCGCGTTTAAGCGCCTCGGACAAGATCCGCTCAAGCGCTTCAACGCGACGCTCGCAGAGCGCCGCGTCTCGGTAACGTCTCACCGTCTGCGAACCATCGACGCCGTCGAATGTGTCCTCTGCCGGGCGCACAACACGGTCACCGGGAGCCTCAAATCTCTCCTTGAGATCCGCTGGGATCGCCGTCTTGAGGTACGGCGAGTCGGCCGGACTGTCACCGATCAGTCCGGTCATGATCGGTCCTGTCCATCCCGTTAAGGCCGCCAGATCCTGTCGACTCGTAACTGCTTGATCAACCCGTTCGAGCCCAGCCCCGCACTCATCTAGGCCGCTGTCGTTGATCATTCGGTGCGTCGACGTCGCCCAAATCATCGTCTCGATCTCCTCTTCCTCGATCAATGCGGGAAGCAGCAATTCCCACTCCTCCGCGTCGAGACCGGGCTGACCTACATTGAGGAACCCACCTCCATAGGCAGCGTCCAGCGCGTTCTGATCGAGCTGCCATGCCGCCATCGATGAGCCAACCGCAATTGTTTCCACCGGATTGCCCGAGGCTCGCCGACGTGCAAGTTCGTATCCGGCGCCAAATTCGTCGACGTGCGACCAAAGTTGAGTACGTATTTTACCGGTTGGTACATAGCGGGTAAATAGCTCATCGAGAGCGGCTGCAATACGGCTCGAATAATCAGCCGAATCGCGCGGCTCGCCCTTGGGCAGAGGCCGCACTCGGCCGACGAGCGTTTCGAGGTCAGTGAGTATCGGTCCCAACTCATCCGCGCTCAGCGGCAGCTCACACGCCGAGCCGATCTTGTCTGGTATTTGCAAGAGGTGATCAACCGTTGCCTGTTCGTCGACCGGCAGCGCAGATAACCCGCCACCGTTTGAACCCTTCGATGAACACGGTCGCAGCGCCGCGTCCAAAATTGCCTCGTAGACCCCGAACCCGAGGTCGTTGTTGCTCGGGACTAGAAGCGCTTCGGTCGTCGAGGCCGCCGGGTCGCCTCGATCACTCGACGGTTTTTCGATGCAGACCTCGATCTCGAATCCGTATTCGTCGACGATGGTTTCGGTTTCGCAGTCCTCGCTCGTCGAGTCGACGTCGTCGACGAGTATTTCGGCGACCGTTCCGGCATCGTCTCTATCACTGAGATAGGCGGCTTCGAACTCGTCCATGAACTTCGCAACACCCTCCTGGTCCAGATGAGTGAAATCAGTAAAGTCGTCGTTGGAGTAACCCTCGGCCAAACGAAGGAAGCGACTGCCGGTCCGTTCGGCGATGGACGACAACGCCGCGCCGACGAGCGCATGGTCGTCCACGCCATTGGGGTGTAACTCTATAAAGCGAGCCGGCACGGGTAACTCGACGAGGATGACCTCGACACCCTTCTCGGCGAGTTTGCCAATCGTCTGTTCGATCGTCGCGACGTCCTCGTCATCTATCTCAAAGTCGGCGAGCCGGGCCTGCATGACGCGGCGGCGTTCAGCACCGATGTCTGGCCGGAAGTCCAGTCGTTCACCGTCGGGTCCGAGGTCGCGCTCGGCGAGCGCTCGCTCGACATCGCGCTCGTCACGGCCGCTGCCCCACAACTTGCGCGGGTCTCGGAGCAGGCTGCGCTCAGCGATGAGGGTCGATACCCCTGACACGGATCGATCCATCCCGTTGAGGAGTCCTTCAGACGTTGCCGCGGCGCTGTCGTACGCCTCGGCATTATCCGCGCCATAATTCGGCGCGAAATCGAAACTTGACATGCCCCAAACGACCGTCGATGGATGCGCTCGCGGTTCGACCTCCTCGGTGAGCCAGCGGTCCATCACCTCGGGGGTTCCGCCCGCCAATCCGACGTTGTAGCCGGCCTCGCCGGTTGCATCGAGATGTACCCGCGGCACGAAGGCCTGCCATGCCATCGACGTGCCCCCAAATACGACGTCGAGTTGACCGCGTTCGTCCAGGGCTTCGATCTTCAGCGCCGCCGTGTCGTCATACCAGCGAAGGCTCGATGTCGACGTCTCCATCAGGACGCGGGCGCCGACCTCTGCGACGAGCACTACGAGAAGGAATCCGAGCAAGAAGCGAATTGGTGTGCGACGCATCAGAATTGGAAATAGATGAAGGGAACAGGAGTACCGCCCGACCACACGACGACGGCAACCAGCATCGTGGCAACGAGGGCGCCACTGGTCATTGGGCCGAATCGGCGTGGCGGTATAGAGGCCGCATTGGCGACGCTGCGACGACGCTCTACTAGGTCAAGAGCGATCGTCGCGGTCGCATATCCGATCAAGATGAGCACGTCGTATCGCTCTGCGCTGCCGCCGCGCAAGGTCACGATGCCGACGATGACATCGATTGCCTCAGTGAAGTTCGCTGCTCGAAAGAAGACCCACGCGAAGAGCACCGCGACGTTGGTGAGAAGAATCGATCCGATCTGCGACCATCGCGGTTCGGAGGGGTCGACCTCGCCGCCGCGCATCAGCTTGTGGATGACCAGGTAGATCCCGTGTAGCCCTCCCCAGATCACGAAGTTCCAGGAAGCGCCGTGCCACAAACCACCGAGGAGCATCGTGATCATGAGGTTCCGGTAGGTTCGAAGTGTGCCCGAGCGGTTACCTCCGAGCGAAATGTATAGATAGTCACGCAACCAGTTGGACAGCGAAATGTGCCAACGGCGCCAGAACTCGGTGATGTTGCGTGACAGGTACGGCTGTGTGAAGTTGACCATCAAGTCGATGCCGAGCAACTTCGATACCCCACGCGCGATGTCCGTGTAGCCCGAGAAGTCACCGTAGATCTGAATGGCGAACGCGACGACCCCGACAACCAGCACAACCGCCG
The DNA here is from genome assembly GCA_022562835.1 of Acidobacteriota bacterium. Lineage (GTDB taxonomy): Bacteria > Actinomycetota > Acidimicrobiia > Acidimicrobiales > SHLQ01 > JADFOM01. The sequence goes on from JADFOM010000006.1 coordinate 7,275, forward strand.
ATGCGCTGTCGGCTTGGGAGAACGCCTCGTTCGATAGTCGTGCGACTCCGTCGGCCAGCACCACTTTTTTGATCAGTCCGACCAGTATGAGTCGGGCCGCTTCGCGCCGTCCTTGATCGTCGGGGAAAGAACGGACTGGATCGAGAATCTGTGGCATCAGATTCTGCGCACGTTCGATCGGACCGGCGACGAGCTGAGGGAAATAGCTGACGTAGGTACCGAACGCGATCAGGTCGTTGGTCGGTTCCAGTCGGCGGCGATAGATGTCGAACGTGTAGGAGATCGTCTGGAACGTGTAGAAGCTGATACCTACCGGCAGCACGACCTTAAGTGTTGTGGGGTTGGCCTCGACTCCAAGTGAGTTGAGCAGGTCGACCGCACCGTCGACGAAGAAGTTGAAGTATTTGAAGATGCCGAGGATGCCGAGGTTGACGACCAGGCTCACGGTCAAGAGCTGGCCCCGGCGACGATCGGTTTTGGCCCTGTACAGCTTGCGACCAACCGTGAAGTCGACGAGGGTCGAGATGACTAGAAGGCCGAGGAATCGCCAATCCCACCAGCCGTAGAACACATAGGATGAGACGAGCAGAATCGGGTTGCGCCAACGCGGCGCCACCATCCAGTAGACACCGAGAACGAGCGCGAAGAATACGAGGAAAGTGACCGAGTTGAACGTCATGTCGTGACACCGCGCACCGTGCGCACAGGGGAGGTCACAACCGTAAGGACTTCAGTCGAATAGCGCACACAGCGACATCGCGAACAAGTCAGAAATCTCCGACATGCACGAAACGCCAACCGTCGTCGCTCGACTGCACGGTCTCGCAGTCGCGTCCGGCACGCCATAGTGCGACCGGTATGGAGGTGGGGTCGTAACGGTAGAGATCGGGATAGGCGGCTGCGATCGCTTTGGTTGCCTCCATCGCTCGGTAGTGGGGGATGCTGGCCCACATGTGATGCGCTACGTGGGTTGATCCGATGTGGTGGTGCAAGGTGTCGAACACCACCCCGTACGGCCTGTCGACCGAGCAGAAGGCACCTTTGACAAAGGACCATTCGGTCTCGTCGTAGTGCGGAATGTCATGGTTCGTATGATGCAGCCACGTATAGGTGACCAACCACGCGTTGCAGACGAGGTACGGGCCGACGTACAACGCAATCGGCGCCATCGGAGTGCCGGCAGCGATCCCCCACCACACCAACAGCGTCAAAGTGCTCAAAACGCCTGCGCTCGAAGCGATCACCTTGCGATTCCAGCGACCTCCGAACAAGGCTGGCGAGAACGGCTTGAAGGGCCAGAAGTGGTTCGTCGTTCCTCGCTCGGGTCCGCCGGACCTGCCAACCAACAGATACATCGGCCAACCGAACACCAGATGGGTGAACAGGGTCGACGCCGTCTGCACGGGTCTGCCAGGACCCGCTCCGGTCGACAGCGGTTGCTCGCCGGGCCCTGTCCCAGCTCGTGTTGGGACGTGGCTCTCGCCTTCGATCAGATGATTGGTCTTCGAGTGGTGAATCCCGTGGCTTCTCTGCCAAGAGAAATATGGAACCAGCAGCGAGGAGTGGAGGACGAATCCAATGGTGTTCGAAATTCGTTTGTTACTGCAGAACGCGCCGTGGCCGCATTCGTGCGCGACCACCCACACTCCGATAGCGAAGGTCCCGCAGACCAAGGCATAACCAATCCAGAGCGGCGTAGCGCGCCAATCGAGCGGGATATATCGCCAGGCCAGCAATCCGGTGCTAGCCGTCAAAGCGATTGACATCGCAGCGTAGGCCAGCGATATCGCGAGGTTTGATTTGAAGCAGTCGTCGGGAATGACCGCGCGAAGCTCGCGCATACTCGGTATGGCAACTGTCGGTTCAGAGGCGCGGGCAGGGGCAGAGGTGAGTACCACGTGTTATCCGGACGAATTCAGGGAGCGGGGCTGCATCAATATAGCGATCTCTGCGATCGATTGGGTGTCACGAACCACACCACGTTCACCGGTACACGAACCGCTCGATCAAGCTGTCGAGGGCACAGCCTTGGATCTCAGGCGTTCGCTGACCCACCCTCAGGGAGGAACATTCACCGCTGCCAGGTCACACCTCGGGCCGCATCGCCGCAATTGTGCCCCTCTGAAAGGCATCCATGTCAGCCATCTTGAACTCTACGAAAGCTGACATGTCGGGCGAATACGTCTCGAAAGGACCTCCGAGAATCGCATCCTCGATCGCCACAGCCACCGTGTCGGGTGGTTCTAACTCGCCAACGAACTCAGCGTCGTCGTTGTCAGGTCGTGACCAGATTGCCGTGTCGATCGCTCCTGGAGTGATCAAGCGGATCTCGACCGGTTCTTCCCACAAATCGAGTGCGGCAGCCTCTGTCCAACCGGTCAAGGCGAATTTCGAAGCGGAGTAGGCAGTTTCGTTGAGGATGCCGAGTCGACCGCCCAAGCTCGAGACATTGACAACACAGCCGCGGCCCTGCTCGATCATGCGTGGCAGCAACGTCGTCGCAAGTTTGACGGGAGAATGAAAGTTGACCCGCATGACCTCCTCCGCCTCGGCATCACTGAGGGAGAGGACGTGTCGTCGTTTGGGCATCGCCGCGTTGTTAACCAGCACATCGACGCCACCGAAACGATCCCAACACCGTGCAGCGAGATCGCCGACCGCTTCGAGATCGCCGAGATCGAAAGCCCAGGTAGCGACGTCGACCCCATGGTCGGCGCAACGGCGTGCAACGTCGTCGAGGCGTTGCACGTCGCGACCGACTAGCCCGAGCCGAGCTCCACCCGCAGCGAGCCGCAGTGCGAGTGCCTCACCGATTCCAGCTGACGCACCCGTCACCAGCACCGCTGCGTCTGCAATCTCATCCATGAGACCGCAGTGTGTCACAGTCCATCGAGCGCGGTGTCCTTATCAAACCCGTCGATCGAACTCAGGGCCGAAGCTATGATCCAGACCCTTCGGTGATCGCCGCACCGCGCCTGCGCCCAATCTTGCCAACAAGGTTCTGATATCGAGCGCCGATGACGCGCGGAACTGCCGCAAAAAGATAGGCGTCTCGGCCGACGAGAATTCTCGGCTTGTTGCGCTCGACACCGGCCAGGATCGTCGTCGCCGCCTTCTCCGGCGTCGTGCGCGCGACACGGTCGAATTCATCGCCGGGACTCGCAACACGTTCGCCACCGGCCGCGCGGAACCGCCCGCGGCGCGCAATATTGGTGCGAATCCCTCCGGGGTGGACACAGTGCACCGTGACCGGATGATCGGCGATCAACATCTCCTCGCGCAAGGTCTCGGTAAATCCGCGGACCCCGAACTTCGCGGTGCAGTACGCGCTTTGGAACGGTACCCCAACCAGTCCGAACACACTCGAGATGTTCACAAGGTGGCCGCCGTGCTCGATGAGTTGTGGCAGAAACGCCTTTGTGCCGTTGATGACTCCACCGAGGTTGATATTCAATAACCAGTCGAGATCGTCCCATGACATGTCGACTACAGATGCCCCCACGGCCACACCGGCGTTGTTAATAACCAGATCTGCTGACCCGAAGCGTTCACTGATCTCCTCGGCATGGGCCAGCACCGCTGCGCGATCTGCGACGTCGAGCTGATAATCGAAGACGGCACCGGCGCAAGAACGTGCGAGTAAAGCGGTTTTCGCCAACCCGACGGCATCGACGTCAGACGCCGCCACGTTGGCTCCGCGACCCGCAAGCTCGAGTGTCAGCGCCCTGCCGATACCCGAGCCTGCCCCTGTGACGACGGCGGTCTTGTCTCGGTAGTCCATGTCAACTCCTCGGTCGGCCCGGCTGCGACACTACGGTTGCGTCACGGTGCGACACGTTAGGTGAGTTGCGAGGGACGCGGAGCACCGGTGATGGCCGAATCGGCTGTGTCGGCCACAAGTCAACGCAACAGCAGAGGGCAGATACGTGACCAACCATGTTGAAGGCAAAGTTATTGTGATCACCGGCGCTGCGAGCGGCTTCGGACGACTGGTAGCACAAAAGACTGCTGCGCTTGGGGCACGGGTCGTTGCCGTTGACCGCAACGCGACCGAACTAGCAATCGTGACAGACGAGATCGGCGCGACCGGTGGTGAAGCAGAGAAGGTGGTCGCGGACGTGACCGATAGAGAAGCCATGAAGTTGATGGCGCTTCGCGCTCTCGAACGATTCGATGGGATCGACGTCATGGTCAACAACGCAGGCGTGATGCCTCTCGCGTTCTACGCGGACCACGCTGTGGCCGCCGATGCGTGGGATCGCTGTATCGACATCAACATCAAGGGAGTGGTGAACGGCATCGTTGCCGTGTATGACACGATGATCGCTCAAGGACGCGGACACATCGTCAATGTGTCTTCGATCTACGGGAACTACCCGGTCGCCGGAGCGGCGGTCTACGGCGCGACCAAGGCAGCGGTGAACGTGCTGTCGGAGGCGTTGCGTCAGGAATCTCAAGGAAAGATCAAGGTCACGACTATCAAGCCGACCGGTGTGCCTGCGACCGGACTCGGCAGCGGAATTATCAACGCTGCGGCGGTCGAGCCGATTCTTGGAGCGAAGCACGAGACGTTCATGGAGACGATGGGTGTCGTCTACGGCGACGATCCTCCGCAAGCTCTCGTGTCAGAAGACAGCATCGAATACTTTGCGCTTGCACCATCGATTCTCGCCGATCAGATCGTCTTCGCGATCGATCAACCGTGGGGCGTGTCCATAAGTGACCTCACCGTGCGAGCCTCCGGTGACAGCTACATCATGTGAGCGCTGCAACAACCAACGCTGCGCATGACCGTGCGAGCCGGCGAGGGTGCCCTAGACCGAGCGACGTTTCAGCTTGGAATGTCCTTCCACGCCACATCTTTGTCGACACGCGGCTCGCCCGGTAGTCCCAGCACCCGCTCTCCGAGAATATTGCGCATGATTTCCGACGTTCCTCCCTCAATCGTGTTCGCCTGCGAGCGCAGGAACCACTTCGAAAGGGTGTACCCGCCCATCCCGCGGCTCTCGTCCGAACGGCTCAACGGATACCCGGGTTCATGCATCATTGCTTCGGGACCAAGCAGATCCATTGTGGTGTTCCAGATGCGTTGATTGAGTTCGGCCGAAGCAAGCTTGCCGACCGATCCCTCCGGCCCTGGGTTGCCAACGGTTGAGTTTGCGCGTGCGCGCATCGTGGTGAGTCGACCGACCTCTGCCTCAATCCATAACTGGGCGACCCGATCACGCATCGTCGCGCTTGCAGCTTCGCTCATCGCGCCGGCATGTTCGGCCCACGCATCGACCAGCATTGCAATGTTGCCCGTGCCTCGCGGGGAGGTGCTGCCACCCAAGGCCACGCGCTCGTTCATCAACGTCGTCGTGGCGACGCGCCAACCGTCACCGACCTCGCCGAGCAGATTTTCGTGCGGGATACGTACGTCCTTGAAGAAGACCTCGTTGAACTCGGCGTCTCCGGTGATCTGATAGAGCGGCCGGATCTCCACGCCCGGAGCAGCCATGTCGAGGATGAAGTAGGAAAGGCCTTTGTGTTTTGGAACGTCGGGATCGGTGCGTACCAGAAGCATCCCGAAGCGCGATACGTGCGCGACGCTCGTCCAGACCTTCTGGCCGTTCACGATCCACTCGTCTCCGTCGCGTATCGCACGACTCGACAGACCGGCGACATCGGAACCATGGCTCGGCTCGGAAAACATCTGACACCAAATGTCCTCGCCGGTGAAGATCCGTCTCAGGTGCTTTTTGTGATGCTGCTCAGAGCCGTAGGTCAACACGGTTGGCAGACCCATGCCGATACCGATCGTGTTCACCGCGAGAGGATGAAACTGGCGGCCGGCATCGCGGATGGTCTCCTCGACCGCCGCCTGCATCATCGGTGAAATCCCGAGGCCGCCCTTACCTTCGGGAAACTGCACCATTGCTAGACCGGCGTCCCACAGCGCACCACGGAATGCAACCTCGTCGGCGTCGACGCCGACCTGCTCGATCGCTTCCCCGGTACGACTGCGGATATCGGCCTCGGTGATCTCGCTCACATTTGCTCCCACGATGTGTATCGACGGGCTCAGTCTGGCATCTGTCGCCCGTTCTCCAAATCTCGGATCGCTCACTGGCTATATTGCGCCGTTATGGCATCACCATCGGAAGGTCCCGCGTCGATCATGCTCAACCGCGGCGAGAACGGGCCCCCCGATTCGGGCCATGGCGGCATCGCAGCCGGGCGGGCGGCCGGGCTAGCCGACGCTGAGCGGGCCAGAGTCCGATTACATGCGCCCATTCCCTTAGCAACACCGATGATCGCGACTTTGCAGAACGACGGAAGCCACGAGCTTCTTGTAGCCGGCGATCTGGTCATGTCGCGCCACGATCTCGACGAACCGATGTCACTCCAAGGGTTCGCCCCACTCGCGGAGCGCGCTCTGATCGACGCGGAATCACGATCGTTCGCGAATGGTAGCGATCACCCCTACCCAACGTGTTGGGGATGCGGAAACCACCGTCCCGACGGGACCGGTCTTGGCCTTCGCCCAGGTCCGATCGAAGATGAATCGATGTTTGCGACTCGCTGGACACCTGGCATCGAGGGCCAGGTTTCGCCCTGGCTTGTGTGGGCCGCCCTCGACTGCCCGAGTGGCGCACCGGCAATCTTCGCGGCAGGCCAGACCGACCTAGCGCTGACCGGCGAGCTATCGGTGCAGATTCATGGGCCGGTAGACGGGGAGGATGAATATCAGATCCTCAGTCGCCAAGCGCAACGCAACGGACGCAAGATCACTAGTGAGGCAGCGCTCGTCGACTCAAACGGGGTCACCATTGCATCTGCTTGGTCGATCTGGATCATGGTGAGTCGCTCAACCTAACCCCTTCGGATTCTGTGGAGTTCTACCCACCTCAGAGGTGGGTAGATGTCCAAATTTTCGGGAGCGGCTCAGGTTTCCTGGCCGGCGAATTGAGCGTTGTAGAGATTCGCGTAGGCGCCGGCGTACTTCAGGAGCTCATCGTGGGTGCCTTGTTCGACTATCCGGCCGTCCTCCATCACTAGGATCACGTCCGCTCCACGAATAGTCGAGAGGCGGTGGGCGATAACGAAACTGGTGCGTTGGGAGCGCAGTGCGTTCATCGCTTCCTGGATCAAGACCTCGGTTCTGGTGTCGACCGAGCTGGTCGCCTCGTCGAGGATGAGGATGGACGGATCGGCAAGGAAAGCTCGCGCGATAGTGATCAGCTGCTTTTCACCGGCGGAGATGTTGTCGCCCTCCTCGTTGATGAGGGTTTCATATCCGTCAGGAAGCGAGTGCACGAAGCGGTCAACATAGGTCACGCGTGCGGCCTCGAGAATCTGCTCTTCGGTAGCGTCGGGGTTGCCATAGGCAAGGTTCTCGCGGATCGTCCCTGCGAAAAGCCACGTGTCTTGAAGCACCATTCCGATCCTCGAGCGGAGTTCGCGGCGAGGGAAACTTGAAATATCACGGCCATCAAGGCTGATCATGCCGGAGTCCAGGTCGTAGAACCGCATGATCAGATTGACGAGCGTCGTCTTTCCGGCGCCTGTCGGCCCAACGATTGCAACTGTCTGGCCCGGCTCGGCGATGACGGAGAGATTCTCGATCAGCGGGTTGGACTCAACATATGAGAAGCACACATCGTCGAACACCACCCGACCCAACACCGGAGCGGGATCGACGGTGTCGGCCTGTTCGACCGACTCCTCGTCTGCATCGAGCAGCTCGAGAACCCGTTCGAGCGATGCGATACCCGACCCGAACACGGTGGCCATAGATGCAAGCTGGGTGAGGGGTTGTGAGAACTGGCGGGCGTATTGGATGAGTGCCTGCATGTCGCCGATGCTGATCGCGCCGCTTGAGATGCGCAGACCCCCGACGACGGCGATCATGATGTACTGAATGTTGCCCATGAAAAGCATGACGGGCTGGATGAGGCTGGCGACGAACTGGGCCTTGAAGCTCGCCTCGTAGAGGAGGTCATTGTCCTCGCGGAACCGTGCCTCGACTTCGCGCTGGCGACCAAAACTCTTGACGATGGCGTGGCCGGTAAAGACCTCCTCGGCCTGAGCGTTGAGCTCCCCGGTGTGGCTCCACTGTTCGATGAAGCGTGGACGTGCCCGTCCTGCGATGTATTTCATCGCCCACAACGAAGGCGGGACCGTCACCAAAGCAACGACGGCCATCAGTGGCGAGATCGTGAACATCATCAGCGCTACGCCGATGAGCATCAGAACCGACGTGAGGATTTGGCTAACGGTCTGTTGAAGGCTCTGAGCGAGGTTGTCGATGTCATTGGTGACCCTGCTCAACAGATCGCCACGGGCTTGCGCGTCGATATAGCTGAGCGGGAGCCGGTTGAGTTTCGTTTCGACCGATTCGCGCAATGTGTACATCGAACGCTGCACCAGCCCCGCCAAAATGTAGGCCTGTGTATACGACAAGGCCCACGCGGCGAGGTACAGGCAGCCGACCAATGCGAGTTTGGCGTGTAGGGCTCCGAAGTCGATGCCGTCGCCGCCGATCGTGCCGCTGACGATGATGTCGGTCGCTTGACCCAACAGACGTGGGCCTAGCACGATGAGCACAACCGACAGCACGGTCATCACCAGCACTATGACAAGCCGCAGCTTCTCCTTGCCCAGGATCTCGCTGAGGCGTTTCAGCGTTACACCGAAGTTGTCGCTCTGTTCACCGGGCATTCCTATCGTTGGGCCGAACCCTCGTCTTTGTGACGCGGATCCAGCCACAGCTAGAACCTCGCGGTCCTGTTCCTCAGAACCTGACGAGTCAATGGCGTCGGGAATCTCGCCGTTCGTGTGCTCGCTCACGCCACGGCCGCCTGACCGAGCTGGGATTCGACGATCTCTGTGTAGGTCGGACAGCCGACGGTGAGTTCGTCGTGAGTGCCTCTCCCGACGATCTCACCGTCTTCGACCACAAGAATCTGATCGGCTTCGGAGATCGTGGAGACCCGTTGGGCGACGACCAACACCGCCACACTGGCGGTGTGCGGAACAAGCGCCGCCCGTAAACGCGCGTCGGTGGCGAGATCGAGTGCCGAAAACGAATCATCGAATACCAATATTTCGGGCTTGACGACCAGTGCCCGCGCGATCGAAAGTCGCTGGCGTTGCCCACCGGAGACGTTGGTTCCACCCTGGGTGATCTCGCTGTCGATCCCGTCGGGCATTGCGGCTACGAAGTCGGACGCCTGCGCGATCTCAAGCGCCTGCCATAGTTCGGCGTCGGTCGCGTCGGGACGCCCGAAGCGCAGGTTGGTGGCTACTGTTCCGGAGAACAGATAGGGGCGCTGGGGGACGTACCCGATCTTGGACCAGAGCAGGTCGGGGTCGAGTTCGCGGACATCCACGCCGTCGACAAGGACCGCTCCGGATGTGACCTCGAACAGCCTGGGAACAAGGTTGACGAGCGTCGACTTTCCTGCCCCTGTGCTACCGATGATGGCTGTTGTCTCACCTGGTTCGATACAGAACGAAACGTCGTGCAAGACGGCGTGTTCAGCGCCGGGATATCCGAACCCGACGTTTCGGAATTCGAGCGTGCCGTGACGTTCCACTTCGGTGATCGGCGTCGCAGCGGCGTGTATCGAGGGTTCGGTGTCGAGGATCTCGACGATGCGTTCGGCCGCCACGGCCGCACGGGGCAACATCGACACCATGAAAGTTGCCATCACAACCGCCATAAGGATTTGGATCATGTAGCTCAGGTAGGCGATGAGGGAACCGATCTGCATGGACCCGGCGCTGATCCGGTCTGCACCAACCCACAGAACTGCGAGGCTCGACATGTTGATTACCAGCATCACCATCGGGAACATGCCTGCCTGAAGCCGCCCTGCGCGCAACGAGGTGTCGGTGAGTTCGGTGTTGGCATCTGCGAAGCGCGCTACTTCCTCAGGTTCGCGGACGAACGCCCGCACAACGCGCATTCCGCTGATCTGCTCGCGCAACACGAGGTTGACCCGATCGATGCGTTCCTGCATGAGCTGGAAGGCCGGAACCATCCGGACGACGAAGTTGCCGAGCAAGAACACAGCAGCGGGGATCGCAACAGCGGGCACTACGGCGAGGCCCACGTCTTCGCGCATCGCCATGGTCATGCCGATTACCATCGTCAGCGGCGCTGCGATCATCAGCGTCGTGCCCATGACGACGACCTGTTGAACTTGTTGCACATCGTTGGTGATCCGGGTGATGAGTGACGGAGCCCCGAACTGACCGACCTCCCGTGCACTGAACTCGGTGACACGGTGGAACAGGTCGCGGCGTACGTCTCTGCCAAAACCCATCGCGGCTCGTGCGCCATACCAAACCGCTGGGATGGCGAAGGTGATCTGGAGCAGCGTAAAGAAGGTCATGACGAGACCAATTTGACGGATGTAGTCGTTGTCACCGGCGAGGACACCGTCGTTGATGATGTTGGCGTTGAGACTCGGCAGTGTCATCGCAGCGAATGTCTGAATCGTCTGCAGCGCGACCACCACAAGAAGGGTCCTTGAATACGGTCCTAGCAGGTGGCTCTTGAGGAGCTGGCGAAGCTTCATGGACTCGCCGCGATGCCGTGAAGGAAGACCTCAGCTATCTCCGAAGCAGGGACGGGATCGCCGACGAGCATCGGATGCGACATCGAGAGAGTGAGCGCCTTGAGTATCCGCGCAGCACGTGCTGGTTCGATGCGCAGATCCGTGTCAGCTGATTCGAACAGCTCGGTAAGTGCGACCGATTCAGCCAACGGCCGCGCCGCTTGTTCTTGAAGCTTCGGACCGAGGTTCGCGACTAGCCGCATCAGATCGACGAGGCGGCGTTGAATTATTTCCGTCGCCACGCGGACGCGTGTGTCGAACCGAAACGATGCGTCAATCTCGGCCAGTTCGTCTTCGAGCGACTGTGGATCGAGAGCGGCTTCAAGGGTGGCCGAGAGCACTTCATCCTTGTCGGCAAAAACTCCGAAGATGGTGCCCTCAGCGATCCCGGCTGCGCTGGCGATCTGGCGCGAAGTAACCGATTCACCGAACTCGATGAGCAGTGGGCGCACCGCTTCGATGATCGCAGCGCGCCGCTGCGAGGGTGGTAGTGCTGCGGCGCGGCGCACCGTGTTGGTTTCTGCCATGACTAACAACGGTAGCTGAGTGAGCGCTCACTCAGCTCTTGTCAATGAATGACATCGGTCACAACCGCCGGCTCGCCGGCAAGGGCCGTGAGACTCCGCCCAATGCCTGACGCGGGTGTTAGTTTCTTACTCATCGGCGAAGAGGGGTGCCCATCGTGAAATACGAACAGCCCAATTACGACGACTGGGAGGATGCGCAACCCCACGAAATGTGGGCACATGCGCGCGAACATTGCCCCGTCATCGAGTACCCGGGCAACGAGTGGAATCCGACACCGTCGTTCATGACTACTCGATTCGCAGAAGCCGACGCTGTGTTGCGTGACCAGCGCACATTCTCAGCTTCGATCAACGCCGACGCAATGGGTCCCTTCATGGGCGAGCTAATGCTCGGCCTAGATGGAGCCGAACATCGCATCTACCGCAACCTGGTCGCCCACGCCTTTCGGAGGTCGTCGCTCGAGCGTTGGCGGACCGAACTCATCGATCCGCTCATCACACAACTGCTCGACGACATCGCGCCGCGAGGCAGCGCCGAACTCGTGGCGGACCTGACCTCCAAATACCCGGTGCAGGTGATTTGTGGCATCGTCGGCGTTCCCACCGAGGATCACGAACAGTTCAACGAATGGGCGGTATCGATCAACTACGGCCCGCTGAACCCCGAAGAGGGTCGTGCTGCATCTCTGGCGATGGTCGAATATCTCGCGCCCCTCATCGAGCAGCGTCGTAGCGAACCAACCGGCGACCTGCTCTCCGAACTCGTACATGCAGAGATCGAGGGCGAACGTCTCAGCGAGGAGAAGCTCTACGGATTCCTCCGACTGCTGCTGCCGGCCGGTGCAGAGACCACCTACCGCATGTTCGGCAATTGTCTTGTGGCACTGCTCTCGGATCCGGACCTGCATCGACGGGTGCGTAACGACCGCACACTGATCCCCGCCTTAATCGAGGAGACACTGCGCTGGGAGACGTCGGTCAACATGGTCAGCCGCATTGCTACGACCAATACCGAACTCGGCGGATGTCCAATTCCCAAAGGCGCCCCGGTCACCGTGCTGAACGGGTCAGCTGGCCGCGACGAAACCCGCTGGAAGTCACCGGACCGCTTTGACATCGATCGCGAACCTGTCAAACATCTCGCGTTCGGCACCGGGGAACACCAATGCCTGGGCATGCATCTCGCCCGTCTCGAACTCGAAGTTGGAATCGCGGCCGTGCTCGACCGCCTCGCGAATCTTGCTCTTGATCCGGCTCATGACGAGCCCGTGATCAGCGGTTACGCGTTTCGTGGCCCAAATGAGCTACACGTCATCTACGACCGGAGCTGAGACCAGTTTCAGGGGCACCTCCGCAAGGACCTAGCAAGGAGGTGTGCCGAACTAGATCAGCCGCCCAGACGAGCAAACGCCCCGTCGGCTTGGAGTGCTCGTCGCAGTGGTCGCAGCAGTTCGAGCAACCGAGTGACCTGTTCCTCGCCAATCGACTCGGCCATCGCATGACATGCTCGATCTGTGCGGTTCTCGATGTCGCCGCGGAACTCTTGACCTGCTTCGGTCAAGCTGCCGTCGCTGTCGGTCAAGCCGAGTTCGACAAATCGGCTCAGGGTCTCAGCCCAGGCGGACTCGGACCAATGACGGGTGCGCATCAGTATGTCGGCGGGGACCTGGCCGGTCCCTGCATGTAACACGAGCGCCTCGAGCGCGTTGACCGGTGCGGACACCAGCGCGGCAACGTGCGCGTCACCCCGCCACTCACGCAACACGGTGATCTGCTGCCAGAGGCACGTGTGAGCATCATCTGGCAGCGCGATCGATGAATTGGCGGCTGCGAGCGGCCTTCCCTCGAAGCCGATGTTCGCGATCACGCTCCCTACAATTTCTGATGCTTCGTCGATGTGGGTCGGGTCGATGTCGGCCCATGCGCGGTCGAGCACCCGTCGTGCGCCTCGTAGCCGGGCCGCCTCGATGTCTGTGGGTTTCGCCACATCCCATGCCGATGGGATCGCCGCCCGCACGAACTCTGGGTTGAAGTTGAAGAAGGTGGCGACCACTACCTCCGCTGGCACCGCCCCAAGCGGAGCCGCACGACTGGCGAAGTATGGCTGAGCGTCGGTCAGACCGAGCGACCGGTATTCCTCGGCGGCTTCTGGCGCGAAGTAGATGAATCCATGCAACAAGTTCAGGTTTGCCCCGAGCTTCGCGATTACGCCGAGATCCATCGGGCCACACTAGTTCGACAATCGCGAACTCTCTGATCCCGTTGAGTCGTTCAGATGTTGTTGCGATGCGCAAGAAACGGCAAGAACGCCAAAACCCCGGCGGCGAACCAAAGACTGATACCGATCTGAGGACTGACGGTCATACCAATGATCGACCCGGCTACAAAGGCGAGTCCTGACAGTACCCAGGCACCTATTCGCACGCGCCTCGTCGCGAGTACCGATGTCGGGGGCGACGATCGATCCGAAGAGGTCATGGCGCGCACGCTACCGCGGCCACGGCACGGCGATAGGGTCCCGCACCATGTCCGAGACGACGTTCGTACCCGACGGTGAGTGGCTAATTCCTCAACCACGCGCCGCTGGACCATGGTTCGCCGGAGTGCAGCACGGCGGCGCTATCACGGGGTTGATCGCCCGAGCGATCGAAGCGTTGCCGTCCGCGGAACCGATGTTCGTCACCCGCATGAGTTTCGACATGAGCCGCAAGGTGCCGATGGGTCGAACGCGTGTCGAAGCCGAACCGGTGCGCGACGGACGCCGCGTTCAGTCGATCGAGTGCCGCTACATCGTCGAGGACGAAATTGTCGCCCGGGCAACCGCAACCCGAATCCGCATCGACAAGACCGTTATGGCCGATGGAGACGCCGTCCTCGAGGGCACGACGGACGTTCCCCCGGCCACACCCGACGAAGTGCCCGAGATGCAGTACACCAATGAC